>NZ_JAOQJF010000029.1:0-1065 GCF_025567195.1 Alitiscatomonas aceti
TATAACAATCGACGCGCACCCGCATAGCGGGTGGTTGATTGTTTCGCCCATCTCCATTTTTCGGATCAGCGAAAAATGGAGATGGGCGAAACAGACTAAAGTCCATAATAAAAAAGGAAAACCTATTCGCTAAGGTTTTCCAATATTCATGAGACATCGGGGATTCGAACCCCGGACAACTTGATTAAAAGGCATCTTTTTAATAGCTGTAAATCAAGGCTTTTCAAGGGATTCTGGGACATTTTTGGGACATAATTTTGATATGCGAAGATGGTACGATGTTCTGGCGGATTTCTCCGCCGTTTTTTTCTTATGGAATAGGAGTTGTAATCTCTTTTTTATACAACCTTTATATAACCGCCAGCGCCCCTCGCTCATTGCATCGGCACCGGATCTCTCCTTGCAGCATGGCTCCATCGGCCCCAAAGGCAAATACCTCATCACCAATCTGCATGAGCCTTCCGGTGACCATTGCACCATCAGAGCCAAGGTAATACCACTTGCCAACCCTGTCCTGCTTCCAGGCGTTGGCGACCATCACTCCGGAACCGTCAAACCAGTACCACCGGCCATCGGGATCCCGGTGCCAGTCGTTGCGTACCGGCTCTCCTGTGTCTCCGTGATAATATCTCCAGATCCCGGCCTCCTGGATCCAGCCGGATTTCTTTTCCGGCTCCGGCGGAGCAGCTTTGGCCCCATCATCCAAAACAACTACCGTGTGCCCCTTTGTCCTCGTTACCAGGATATCCCCACGCAATAAGTAGTCTGGCTTTTTACAGTACTTGTCATCTTTTAATATATCAAACTTACCGGTCGCCCGCAATGTACTCACCTCATTGGCTGTGTTAAAACTGGCCACTTTAGCTCCGGCATACAGGCAGCATACCCGGACTGCCTCGGAGCAATCTGTCTCGCAGGGTGACAAAACCTTGCTGGCATCATATCCATATCCAGCAGCAATAGCAATCAGGCTTGTCCTGTGCTCCTGACAATAACCAATATTATTGTTGGCGCAGATGGATTCCATGTTGTGGGCAATCAGCTCACGAACCTGCCTATCTTTCG
>NZ_JAOQJF010000029.1:1246-41987 GCF_025567195.1 Alitiscatomonas aceti
AGACTTGTCCATGGGCTTTTTCTGGTAACCTGTCCGGTCCCAGATCTCTTTGATCCGCTCCCATCCGTCCATGGCTACCAGTGCCACGATAAAGGCCCCGATCATACACGCAAAGACCATATACCAGGTGATCTCACGATCCATCCACGCCATCAGCGCCACAAAGGTCACCGGGCACAGCACCAGGGACAGCACGATCACCACCGCTGACGTGGGGAGCTTATCTAAGCCCGGCCAGGATTTGACCACCTGGGTAATTGTAGACACCGCAAAGGCCATCACGCCGATGGCCACCAAAAGATACGATATGTACTGCATGATTCCGCTAAAATCCATTCTATTTTTCCCCTTTCATTATCTGATATACTGCACGGCCAGCATTGCAAGCCCTGTGATCACAGCACCGGCCAGGAGCCCCACGGCCGTATCCAGGACCTTGTCCGACATCCGCTGCCATCTCCTCGCCGGCTGCTGCTCCAGAGCCTCCAGGCGGCCGTCAAACCGCTCCAGCCGCGTTCCCTGGTCCTTAAGTTCTGATAACATCTGCCGCATGTCCTGGGCCAGGGCATGGACGGAGATCGTAAGGTCCTGGATTGCCTTTACGGACTGCTCCAGGTCATCGATCCGATGGTTCTGGCGGTTGTCCTCATCCCGGAGTCTGGCAAGCTCCGCTTTTACAGCCTCATCCATTGGTATCACCTCCGTTCTTATTCCAGCCAAATCTCATATATATCAGCAGTAACAGTACCAGAAGCAGAAGACTCACCAGTACCATTGTAGCTACCAACATTTACTTGTATAAGTCCCGTTTTCTCCCAAGTAGATTTCCAAGTAGATGTTTCCCTATTGGTTTCCGTTACTTGATCTCCCTTTTGAAGTATTTTAGGTGAATCAAGTCTAAAAGTGGACCCATTTACGATTAGCCATGATCGAAATTGATAGTAACTATATCTTCCACCAGTAACATTACATCTCATCTTTAATTTAGAGTACTTGGACAAGTCATATTCAAGAGATGATTTCAGTATTGGGGGCATTGTATTTTTAATCGAAATTCTATCCGACTCAAATGTTGTATTACTAGCGCTACTCGTTTTTTTAAATCCTGCGATATTATTACCACGGTTGTAAAGATAAACATACGTCGTTCTCGCATTCAAGTTATAGCTATTTCCCCAACCAAGCGCATCACAATAACTTGTACAAGTGAAGTAATATGTGGTATTAGGACTCAGTCCTCCAATATCCACGTAATTGCTCCCCCCAGCCTGGTTCGGGTTATTTCCAGCCCCGGTATATACTCTCGTTCCGCCGCCCGTCCCTGGATTTCCAGATGCAGACATCTGGATGAATACCCCCTGCCATGGACCTTTGGCCGGGTTTTTCCAGCTGATCCGGATTTTATCATGAGAGAGAGCGGCCACGCTAAAAGAAATCGCGGATTGTACAGCGAGAGTACCTGTGACCTTCACTCCATTGACCCACGCAGTCTTTCCAGACAGGATATGCCCCGCTGCCGCATTGGCAGAGGTCTGCGACGCCAGGCTGTTGGCCGTCACCCGGCCGGATCCGTTATGATAGCCTGCCGGAATCGCATAACTCCCTCCAGCGTTTAATGCTGCTGTTTTCGCTCCCTGATTGGCCATACTTCCGGTGCGTTTCACGCCGTCCTTCCAGTAGGTCCTGCCGGACAGGACATCCCCGTCTGCTGCCGTGGCTCCTCCCGTCTGCGATGCCAGGCTCTTTGCCGTTACCTTTCCCGCGCCGTTATGGTACCCTTCCAGAACTGTATAGCTCCCTCCTGCTGCCAGCTCCTGGGCCACAGCCCCACGATTTGGCATCGTCCCGGTCCGTCTCGTTTTCGGGTCCTTATTGTAATAGGTTTTCCCGGTCAGAACATGGGAATCCGCCGCATCCCCGGTCAGATCCAGCGTTCCCTCCACAGGCTCATCGTTACTGTCGCTTGTAACTGCAGTCTTCCCTTTTAACACATCTCCTCTGGCGGCGGTCAGCTCGTCCGATGATACTCCGCCACCTCCGCCTCCCATAATAACTGCTTTTGCCATTAGATATCTCCTTTCTGGATACTTACTCCGGTAAGCATGACCTGGAAGTCTGCATCCGGCTTCTTTTCTCCGCAATAAAAGGCCATAGTTCCGTCTCCGCTCTCCCCGTCCGTGATCATTCCGGCCAATTTCCTATACTGCTTCACTGTAGCCGCAGGGAGTTCCTTTGGCGTATATGGGTGAATCCCGACCACATCCGTAGCCTTTGCCCCCGGTACCGCCACGGTCTGTCCGTATGGAAGAGAACCGCTCCATCCGGACGCCGGAAGGCTGACCACCACGGCATTTCCCAGGCGGTTGATTTCCGTATTGGATGCATTGATGTCATTGGCTCCAAAAAAATCCCCCTCCTGTGTATACTCAGTCATGTCAATCAACGAGATTGTTTTATCATCATTGGTTGTCATTGCATATTTTCTTGCCCCGGCAAACATGTCATCCCTGTAATCTGTTTTTAACAAGGTACTTCCCTCCTTCCCAGTTTAAAGGCCAGACGTCTCCGGCCGTTTATAACATTTCTGATATTCTCATAAATCATCAGGCACGCTGATTCCACCCGGTTTAATTCCTTCCAGTCGATGAACGGCTGGTTATCATAAAACACCTTTCTTTTCCCCACTGGAAAAGGATATGTCCCCCCGCAGATATGTTCCACATTGGACTCAAAGCAGTTGATCTCATCGGAGTAAAAACCATAGTCTTCCCAGGTTTTGTCCTCTCCCATCTCATCCCATGGAAATTCCTCCCAGTATACCAGGGCCATCCGGTGCAGTTCGTTCAGGTTGCCCTTGATCCGGTTGTAATCTTCCACGTTGAAATAATCACTTTCTTTCCAGTCTGTTTTTGGCTGCTGCCACGCCACTCATATCCCTCCTCGCTTTGATCGTTCCGGCCAGGGCCCCGTTGAATTTCAGCGTGTGGTCGTAAACCCGCACCAGAAGATCGGGCACATACTTATTTTCCAGAAAAACCAGATCATTCGTGTCGATCCTGGGATCCCCGCGGTATTCCAGGTCATATTCCCGGTCTGCCTTTAGATAATCCCCCACCCAGTCCGCCAGATCTGCCGCATGTATGGGGCTGGAAACCAGTGGATTCTCCCACACCTCCAGACTTCCCTGCAAGCCTGTCTGACGGCTGATCTTTGCCTGGGAGACCGCATATTCTTTCCCCATGATCACAACCTCACAGGAACCGGAGATCCCGGAAAATTCCACTGTAGCGTAATAACTGCTGCTGTCTACGATTCTGGCCGTCTGCCCCGCCCCGGCATCTGTAATCGCGCATGAAAACTCATAAGAAGCATTGGAAAAATAAAAAGTATACCGGTTATCCGCCGAAGTGATCTCCACCGTCTCCCGTGTCAGCTCCTTGCTTTCCTCCGCACTTGGGCTGTAAAGCGTCCGCAGCACCTGGAGCTCCCGTACCCTGGCAAGCTGCGTCCCTTTGGGTGTTCTGGTCAGTTCTGTTCCGTAGGACAGCTCATAATCCGTGCTCTCTCCGAACTCTATTTGGTCCAGAACCACACGGTTAAACGGTGTACCTTTCGTAAACTCCAGGACCAGACGGTCAAAATCCGGAAATTCATGGCTGATAACGGTAACCCCGTCGATTTCCGAAACGGTATACTCTTCCGCCAGGTCTCCGTCGAGATAGGATCTGAAAACCACCTCGCCCGGAGGATTCCGGCCGAAAACCAGAGTAAGGCCAAAGCACTTATACCTGGCCTCCAGAACAATTTCCACCTGGGGATTTTCCTGGAAACGGCCGTCCTCTCCGGCCACTGCTTCTGATACATACCCGTTCTGGATCCGGCCGGTATCTCCACCCTCCCGGGGGAGGAAAAACTGAGCCGGTTTCACATCTGTAAAATTCCGTCCAGTCATGGCATAGGCTTCTTTCCTGGTTTTTTCCAGAACACTGGCCGCGCTGCTGAAGTAGGTTTCCGCACCCGCACGCGCCTCCATATCCGGAATAAAACTGGATTTCATACAGATTTTCCCGTTCCGGTCCTGGTACAGGATACACCTTCCGGCATTGGCGATCATCTGAAGGGCCTCCCTGTGCGGAACCGGAGGAAGCGGATTGTTTACCGTCACGTCCCGGAGATATCCATCCAGCCAGTAAGTCCGGCTGTCTACCCCGGCATCCTCCAGCACATCGACCGCCAGGTTATACAGGGTAATCCCCTCCGGGCGGTAGGTCCCCTGGTAATACGTTCCGTCCAGGTCCTCAAACCGGTCCGATGCCGAAAAGCTCATCCGCTCGTCATCCGCTGACCATTCCCGCAGGTAGACCGTTGCCCCGGGGATCCATTCTGTATCCCCATTCTCCAGCTCCTGGCCATACAGAACCCGGATCTCCTGGCCGATCTCCAGGAAATTAACCGCCGAATCCTCATTTTCAATATCAAAAGTCCGGTCTTTATTATTCACTGTGAGGTCAAAATCCAGAGTGGGCAGCTCTTCCATGATCGGGCTCACATGCTCCTTTTTGGTGGCCGACAGGATCTTGTGGTTATCAAAATAAATTCCGATTCCCATGGTGATCTGGTGGATCCGGAGCCGCCCCTGGCCATTGACCATGGTTTCCGGTACGATCCGCAGCCAGGTGGTGTTATCGAAAATCTCCTCCGTGACAAAATGTCCGAAGGCGTTCCCCTTTACCTCCACAGTGCTCTGGTCTGATTCGATCCTGAAATTCACAGGCCAGGCCTTCCCAAACTCAATGGTCAGCCCACGGATGTCATATGGCAGAGGAAAACGGAGTTCGACGGGTCCCAGAAGCGACTCTGAAACGATCCCCTGGTTTAAAACTACGTCCTCCGCCCTTCTGGGGAGGAAATACATGCTGCCGTCCACCTGGCTGTAATCCTGGTCACAGGCCGCATACAGTTCCTCCACCTGGTAATTATTGAGCGGCATCCCCAGATTGCTGTAATAGGTATACCGTTCCGGGTACGGCACACTGGCGGAGGCCTGGGCCTCCTGGTTGATCAGCCCGATCGTTACCCGGATATACGATCTGTCCCGGAGCTGCTTTTTCATTTCTGCCTTATACGCCTGGCTTGCCGTCTGCATTATTCCATCACCCCGCAGTCAATAAGATTTACCTTACAGTCCCGGTACAGGACCGGGAGGCCATCACTGTCAAATGCCACCGGAGTTGCCGTCCGGTTTCCCGGATACATCCGGATGGTCATAAAACAGTTATGTACCATATCCGGGATCCTGGCCGATACCACAAAACGGTCAAACTCCTGGAGAATGGCCGCCCATGTGGCGGCATCCAGAAGTTTCCACTGGAGGCTGTCGAACTTGTACTGGTCCCGGCCCACCTTCTGACCCACAAACTCACCCAGGGCGTTTTTTCCATCCGATACATTCGTGGCAACAACCAGATTCGCTCCCAGGTCCGGGGCCGGAAATTCCTTTCCGTTGATCGTTATTACAGCCACACACTTTCACCTCCCTATGTTGTCCGCAGCCGGAATCCTGTACGTTTATCAAGGTCTGTCAGCTTTTTCTTGATTTCCCGGATGTCAATATTCACCGTCAGGTCCATGGCCTCAATCAGTTCGATGATCTGCTTCAGAAGCTCCACCATGAGGGCCAGATACTGGTCGCTCATACCGCTGTTGGCCTGGGAGGCCATAAGCGCTGCCCGGTTTACCATCTCCTGCATCCGGTCTTCCGGTGCTACGATCTCCCCGTAATGCCGGTTGTCGCCGATCATGGCCAGCTGTGGGGTATTGGCCCGCACAAAGCCGCCTTTGGCCAGCCTGGGAATCTGGATCTCACGAAGAGTCGGAATATCCAGCCCGAAGCTTTCTCCTCCAAGGCCCGGCACCCAGTCCGGAATATCAAAGCTCAGATTATTGAGGGCATCGATCATCCGGTTCAGTCCCTTTATGACGCCATTGGCCATGGTCTCGACTCCCTTGAGAATGCCGTTGATCCCGCCCCTGATTCCGTCCTTCATTCCGTCGAAAACAGAAATTGTGGTCTCTTTAAGGCCATTCCAGACACTGCTCCACTTCTCCCGAATGCTGTCCAGGGCAGTCTGGATTCCCGACTTCACTGCATCCATGACCATCTGGATCTTATCGCGGATCCCGTCTGCCAGACTGCTGACTGTGTCCTTGATCCCGGTCCATGTGGATGTAAAGAATGACCGGATCCCATTCCAGATCGTCTCCGTAGTATTACGGATTACGGCCCATACCGCAGAAATCTTTGACTGGATCGCTGTAAAGACAGCTTCAGCCAGATTTTTTATAGCATTCCACAGGGTGTCCGTGAAGGCGTGGATCGCATTCCAGATAAGGGTCCACTGGTTTTTCACGGCACTCATAACGGTCTGGATTTTCATGTATATCCCGTCCGTTATGGTACTAACAGTTGTCTTGATCCCGGTCCATGTAGATGTAAAGAATGACCGAATCCCATTCCAGACCGTTTCCACAGTCCCTCTGATCGCTGACCATATATCAGAAAGCTCATTTCGGATCGTCGTAAAAATCGTAACTGCCAGACTGCTAATACTGTCCCAGATATTTCCCGCAAACGTATGGATATTTTCCCAGATTCTATTCCATGCGGCCTGTATCGTATCCAGTTTGGACGAGATCGATTCCGCAATCCTCCGCATCATCTGTCGCCCGGTATCGCAGATTGCCTGTCCAGTCCGTGAGAAGAAGTCTGCAATCCCTCTCCAAACCTCTACCCAGTTATCCTTAAGCCACAGAATCTTTTCTACAATCCATGTGACTGCATGGATAAGAGCGGTCACCGCTTTTAAAATCACAGTCAAGGCACCGGATATCGCGCCGATTAAGATCGAAGTAAGTGCTCCGGCCACTGTTACGAGCGCTGTCATGACAATCTCAAAAAGTCGCTTTAAACCACTGGCCTCATAAAATGTGTACAGGGTACTCCCCAGTTCTGCCAGGGCCTCTCCTAAGGGCTTAAGTCCCTCATTCCATATAAATGACCAAGAAGTCCTAAAAGCGTTTGCAATGAGCTCCCATGCAAGCTTAACCGCATCCCTAAATTGATCTGATGTATTCCAAAGATCAATAATCCCGGCGACAATCAGACCAATGGCGGCCGCAGCCCCCGCAGCTGGAAGAGACAGACCAGAAACCGCAGCCATAATTCCGGTCTTGAGTGTTCCAAATGTGCCTACGATCGCATTTTTAATAGCATCCCATCTGGTTATTGCAAAATAAGACAAAATACCAGAGGCCAAGCCTCCAGCAATGGACAGGATTGCATTCTTGTTATCTGAAAGGAACTGTCTGAGCCGATTGACCGAATCCTTAATCCGTTGTGCAGCCGCTTCTACCGCAGACGTATCAATGGGGGGAACTGCCATGTTCTCTGGAAGTAATCCAGGAATGCCCCCCACTCCGCCAGTCGCATTCTCGCCAGCTTCTCCAGAGGAAACTGGCCCGGATATGATATTCAGCTCATCAATCCCCGTTGAACCCATATTTTTCTTGGCTTTTTCAGATGCTCCTGCCAGTTTTTTGGCATTACCGGCAGCTACTCCAGAAGCACTGGCGGCATTATTCATGGCATCAGACATGGCGGTCGCTCCACTACCGCCTCCTGCATTACCGAACAAAGCTTCAGTGAAAGCCCTGAATGCATTGGCCAGGCTCATCAGTTTCCCGATAATGGTATTGATAACTTTAATAACCGGTGTCAGTACGTTGATGAGTCCCTGTCCAATGGTAGCCTTTAACGAATCGAACTGGAGCTTCAGGACCCGGACCTGGTTTGCCCATCCATCGGATGTCCGGATAAAGTCTCCGGATGCCAGGGCCAGCTGATCCTGGACGAATTTATACCGCAGCGCAACCTTTTCGCCCTCGCTCATGGCTTTTGTGGTCTTACCAAAACCATTGGCCAGCGCATAGGAATCCAGAGCGCTCTGGGTCATAACTACGCCCAGGTCCTTTAGGGATTCTGTCTCACCTGTAAATACAGATTTCAGCTTGGTATAGGCTTCATCCTGGCTGATATTGTAAAAGGATGCCACATCACCGGCCAGGCCCGTCAGCGCCGTGGACATCTCATAAGCGGCCTTTTCATTAAAGCCGAACGCCTTTGCCATGGCCCCGAAAGTTCCCGTAAACTTCTTCGCCATGGTCTCCGACAGGCCAAAGGATGCCGCCGCACCCTGTGCAAACGTATCCACCTGCTTTGACATCCGTGGGAATGTTACATCCACCACGTTCTGTACTTCCTGGAGATCAGAACCCAGCTCTATGCACCTGGCCCCAAAATCCACCAGCTTTTTTACGGAAAAAGCCGCTGCCAGGGTAAGGCCCACCTTTTTAAGAGCTGGGCCTAAAGTCCCTGTGAGCTCTCTTGAAGTTTCTTGGGCCTGTGCCCCAATACCCCATATGCTCTTTTTTACCCTCCTTGAAGATACCTTACTGTTCCGCTCAATCTCCGTCCATGCTTTTCTCATGGCTTCAGATTGTGTCATCCCCTGTTTCCGATAAATCCAAGCAATAGAGGAAGCTTTTGACTTCGCACTCTTTTCGCTATTATTTAGAACAGCTTCTATTTTCTGACGAGTTTCATCAGTGGAAGTGTTAATTTTTCCAAAAGCCCCGGCCATCTCATCGCATGATTGCTGGCATTTTTTCGCCGAATTTAAAAAAGTTTTTTCAAAATCAGCCTTTACTTTGTGAGATGTACTGTCTATCGCTGTCTTGATTTTTCCCAAATCCAGCGATATATCAAACTGTATAGATGCATCCGCTGCCATATGTCTCCACCTGCCTTTTTCATAAGACAGGCACATCGGCACAGCGTCTTAAATCTTTAACTCAAACTCTTTTCTACACTCTCTGTTCTTGCATTTAAAAAAGACGCCGGAACAATAGGCGTCTCTCTGTCTCATGGCGTTTACCGGATGCCCGCAGAACGGGCACCGGACCTTCTCACGCTTCACATCTATCTTTTCAATCCTTACCGCCTCCTAACCGCATAACCGGGCCATCATAAGCTCCAGGCTGGCCATCTGCTTCTCAAACGTCTCCTGGGTCATCGTCTCCACCTCCCGCTCCCTCCACTCATCATAAATGCGCTTCTGATCACGGGTAAAATTATGGATCACATTTTTATCTGTTTCAGACCGTATGGCAACGATCCTCCCCAACGGCGTTTCCGGGGAGAGCCCGGCCAGCAAGGACCGGAACTCGTCCCATGTGACTGTTTCAAATTCCTTCGTCCGGATCCGGAGCCCGTACTGCGACAGGAAACTGGAAACAATCAGATCCCAGTCCCCGAAAAGGTCGTAGTACGGGTCACTGCTCTCCCGGTGCAGTTTCCTCCCCTGCGATCAGGCTGACTGCTTCCTGGATCACGACGACCAGATCCTTAAATCCCAGTTTCAGCTCCTCCAGTGTTTTTCTGGATTCCTCCGGAAAAAGGAGACTGTATGTCTCCAATATTTCTCCTATACCAGGAGATTCCTGCCCCATCAGTCCCATAACCTTCAGCATGGTGGGAGCATCCGCGCGGACCTCCAGTTCCTTTCCCATGATCCCCAGTCTGGGATTTCCATCAAATGTCAGTTTTTCTGTAATATCAACGACTTTTGCCATTCTGTTTCTACTCCTTTTCTTTTAATGTAACAGCCAGATTAAGTGTGCGGATCTGCCGGGAGCTGTCCCGGGATGCATGTACAGTGATCGTCTGACCGGGTTCGGAGACCCGGAGAAGGTAAATCCCGTCCCCATCCAGGGGAACCGGACTGTCCGGATGCTTCCCCCCGCTATGGGAGGCCGACAGCTGGTATCCATCCGCCCGGAACAAGAGGGCCAGGTAATTGCCCTCCTGTTCTTCCGGATCAGAACCATGAAAACCGGTATACCCCGTCACATAGTTCAGCATACCAGTAACGGTATCTCCTTCCACCGTGATTCCTTCCATCAGTTCGGATGCCTTCTTTCCAAGCAGATCCGTTTCCCCGGATACTGTATATACATCAATTCCAACAGAGCCTACGCTCCCCCCGCCGGTGTAAATACCGGGGCTCCGTAGCACACCACTTCAAATTCCAGGGTATCAATGTTTGTGGTATCTCCGCCGCCCGGTGTGGTCACGTTCACCACAACTTCGCAGGACAGCTTCGCACCCGATACCATTTCCCATTCAAACTTTGTCATCACGTCCTCGCCAAACTTCCAGGCAAGGCCGGCAATGTAATCGTTTCCAGGATCTCCGACTGAGCGCTTCCCCTTAAAGGAAAATCCCAGTTTCTTTCCTGTCATAGCTGCCTTCGCCCATCCTCCGGCATCCATGGCGTACCATTCCTCTAACGTACCATCAATAGCCGGGGCAAAATTCTCCAGGTCCTTCGGGATGACCATGTCCAGGTCTTCACTTTTCAGGCCTTTTGTTCCAAATTTAAACTTGTTATTGTGTACCGGATACACTCTTCCGGCTGCATCACTCATAACCCATTCCTCTCTTTCTTTCATAATAAAGGTCCAGCCATATCACGTATTCGTATATGCCGGACTCATCGGTTCCTACATCCTGGGGCTCTGGGACCTGTAAAGATACCAGGAAGATCCGGGTATCACCCACCTCAAGGTCCGGCTTATCCGACTCCTTCCGGATCCGTTCAAACAACTCCATGGCCGCCGCTTCAGAACGGACCGGATCCCGCTCCCAGTGGACCAGAAGGGAGATCCGCCGGACATCGTAGCTGGACTGTAGAGCGCCCCCCAGGGCCATTACCGGAGGGCCGCTGCCTTTTCTCCGGTACACTCCGATGGATCGCTCCTTTTTGTTATCCAGTTTTCCTATATATACATGGCTGTCTTCAGATATACCGAATCCGGCCACCCATTCCCGGATATCTCTTAATGCCAGCATCAGACCCCACCTGCCTTTTTGTAAAATTTCTTGAATGCCTCTTTGGCAAAATCCTCGCTGATACCGCCCGGCAGCCATGGTTCATACCATTCCCCTCCGGCAAATGGATTCTCATCTGTCTGGAAATTATACTCCGGATGGTAGTACAGCCTCCGGGCATATGGTGTGCTTGTTACCAGTGATACCTTTCCCTGTGAAGATTCGCTGTAATCCACAAAGGTGGCGTCCTCCTGCAAATGGCCTGTCTCAAATGGCATCACCTGGGCTTGTACCACCTCTGTATGCAGAGCCTCTCCAGTCTTCTCCAAAGCCGTCACCGCCGCCTGTGTAAGCTCATTGATCCTCGCCATATTCAGCTTAACGGAAGATTTCACCCGCATCACATCACCTCCAGACAGCAGTAATTGACCGTCCCGTCCGGGTTCCTGGCCTTCGATCCCTGGATGATCCTCCGCTCCTGGCTAAAAACCGTCACAGTCCCCGCGCTTAAAGACGGCATATCCGGTGCAATATCCCCGGGAAACAGTGCGGTTCCCGTAGCCTGTACCAGTTTCTTTTCGGCCGTCAGGACTGTTCTGGCCCTGTCCTGGAAATTACATTTCAGATCCAGATCCCGCACTCCCGCCGGCATTCCCAGATTTGTGATCTCCTCTGTTTCCAGATGCACATGGATTTCCGTCCGGCATAGCCGTTTCGGCACCAGACATGGATATTTCATGATCTCACCCCACTAACCTGCAGCAAAGGCCTGTCTGGCACAGCAGGGCATAAGTGTCCCGCTTCATGGCCACTCCATGCTCCGTAAACACATTCCAGGAGCTGCCAAACTGGGCCGATACCCCATTGATGCTGTAACTGGACAGGATCGTGCTGATCTCGTCCGCATTCTCGTATTCGAAGTCAGCCTGCTGGCAGACCACCTCCCGGACTATGTCCTGCTGAAACGGCGTAAGAGAGGAAAATCCTCTCCCAAAAATCCGGTTGAACGTAAGGGAGTCCACATGGCGGGATGCCTGGCGGAGAAGCCCCAGCAGTTTCTCTCCAGGAATCAGGCTGCCTCCATATACATCGGTATAGTACTCCGTAGTGGAATACGGCTCATAGGCCATCCTACTCACCCGCCTTTTTACCGCCGTCCCCGTTTTTATCCTTTTCCTTCAAAGAGGAGGCGGATTCTTTCCCCGCCTCCTCTACCTGGTATCCGTGGCTTTTAAACCACTGGATCAGATACGGGTCATCGGTTTCTCCAACCCCGCCGCAAAACGGGACAGAAGCAGAGATCCCTGTATATTCTTTGTTCGGACTGTAGATCTTCATTATCAATCACCCCTCCTATTTTACTTTGATCTTCCGGAATACTCCTGCCGCCTTCGATGCTTTTAAGGCAAGCGCGGCATTCATTTCAACCTCGCCTTTCTTTACTGCGCCAGCGGTAGAAAAATCCGGAAGCCAGGTCTGGACCGGCGCCACACCGGCAAAGGATACCGCATGAAGGCCGTCCATCGCAAGACGGGCCACATAGAGAGACGTGGTACCGTCCTCCCCAATTTTTACGACCTCATCGTTTGTTCCAGGTTTTGTCTTCATGTCCACAAACGGGATCCCGCCATAGCTCTCCACCTGGTTTCCCCAGTTGTCCTTGGTGATCTGGTACATGCTTGCGCGTCTTGCACAGGCCCGGAGCTTCGCGATCAGCTTGTTGTTACCCATGATACAGGACGGAGTACCGTCAAGACCTCCGAGGAATTCATCCAGCATATCCAGAAAATACTGGTAGTTTTTAGTGATCATCTCCGAAGTAGAAAGATCAATCTCCGTCTCTTTGTTGTACTCTGTGGAGCTCCCGGTCAGCGCTTTATCAAGCCCATCAAACGCCTTGGAATCCTGGCCCGAATCACCGTTGATGAACGTATCATTGAACAGTGCCTGCGCCGCCTTGATCTTCTGGGCCTGCTGTAACTCGACCTCGCTGACGATACCGCCCATACTGGCGATCACACGGTCGATTTCATAAGATCCACCAAATACCTTGATCTCTACGGTATGGCGCTCTTTGGTCACCTCGGAGGGGCTGTATTCCTTGTTGATCTCGCGGAAAGCAGCCGTCGGCTGAGTCTTCAGCCTGGTATAACTGTAGCTGGGTGTTGCACCTCCTCCAGTCGGGGACACTGCATCATCAAACGGGATGTGCTCCAGGATCCAGTTCGATTTCTGGAACTCGTCGATCACTCCCATCTGAAGATCATCCTGCACATTCTTTTTTGCCTCTTCCAATGTAACAGCCATATATTATTCTCCTTTCCCTTCCGGGCCCATGCCCAGTTTTGCGGCGATTGCCTCTTTCATGCTCATGCGACCGCCTTCTCCTCCGGTTCCTCCAGTTTCCTTGCCTCCCAGAGGGAAAAATCCTTTTTTTCCGTCGGGCTTCTGCTCGGATTTAAACAGGAAGGGCTTGCTTTCTTTCAAAGCTTTCACCTGCTCGTCCAGACCGGTCACCTTCCCATCATCTCCAAGGATCAGCTTGGTCCTGTCCAGAAGGCCGGCTACCAGATCGCTGTCCTGCGCCGAAGCCGAAACAGCCATCCGGATCGCGCTGGACAGCTTCAGATCCTGGATCTCTTTCTGATGATCCTCGTCCTTTTTCTTGTTCTCAGCCTGGAGATCTTCAATCTTCTTTGCCAGCTCGGCGTTATCTCCGGCCGCCTTTTTGAGATCCTCCAGCTGCGTTTTATAATCGTTGGCCGATGTCTCCAACTGCTTACGCTGCTGCTCCGTCTGGTCGTATGTATTTTTTGATACATACCCTTCCAATTCCTTCTTGGAAGCTTCAGCAGCCTTTTTCGCCAGGCTCTTCTCAATGCCAATGGCTTCAAACTGTTCCTGAGTCATGCTCTTCTCCTTTCTGGTAGTTTTACGTCATTCCGGACATAAAAATAACACCCAGTAGTCTGGGTGCTGATTCTGTCTGCTGTGCTACATAATAGGAATCTCTTCCCCTGCTGCAGAAGGATACCAGTTCTCAATCTCCACCATATCCTCGTCTTTAAGGATGCCTCTTGAATACCAGTTCAGAGCATACTCTCTAACCTGGAATTCAGAATACTGTTCGCTCATTCCTTTTAAAGTCTTCATGACAAAGTCATGTAAGTTAAAAACCATAGTTTCACCCCCTCCTATTTCGATACAATAGCTGCGCTGATCTCTGCGATTTTGCCATCAATATACGCCTTGGTATCGGCGGTATAAGCGACTTCCATCCCGCAGTTGTCGCTGTTGGTGATTGTAGTAACCGGGTAATTCATGCAAAGCTTTCTAAATGCTGCAATGGTTTCTGGTAAGAGCGGAGTCTCTACTGAGGTATCAAGCACAAACAAGACTCTTGCCCCAACAGTTAATTCCCCGGTTTCAGATATATACGATCCATTAATCGACTCATTGTTATAAGATGCAATCTTTTCAATTTTCTTTATGTATACACCCTTTGTCAAATCCACCTCATCTGTCACCCACTGCTGACCGTTTTCGTCCGTATAGTTACCGCCAGAAGAGACCGGAATCCCTGGTAAGCCGTCTGGAGTGGATACAATGAGGGTCTGTGCTGGTTTGTAAGGCTCGTATTCTGTGGCGGCAGGACCAAGCTCAAGCTGGATTTTGACAGTAGATAAATCGCCCTTATTCCACGTTGCATTCGTTCCAGAAATAAATATTTTAGCATCCGGAATATCAGGCATAATAAAAGTATCTTTTCTTCCGCTCGCGATATAGTTCGCTGTTAATCTGGTATTGGTAGTTTCCTCAACAAGTGCGATATTAACTGGTACATTTACATTTGTTAAAGAATACGTTTCTCCGGGGATTAATTTAAGCTCTGGAAGATTGATGTTCCATCCTGCAACAATTCCAGATTCTATATCAATCAGATTTTTTCCCTCTATTTTGGCCACGATATTCCCATCATTTCCCGCATCGGAAATTTTTTGCGGATACACTGGAGACGGAGCTGGCTTGCCTCCGGTATAAGGCTCCCACTTTGTTGGCTCCTCTTTGCTGACCATAATTTGGAAGGTTATATCAACATTCTTCTTACTCGAAACGTCAATAACAACCGCAATGGATTTTTCATTCTTGGTTCTAAGTCCATAAATTTCCTGAATCGAATGGGTTCCTCGTAAATTAAATATTTTAATCTTATAGCTCTTACCAGATAAATCAAAATTATCATAATTCAATATGTTAAAACAAATGGTAGAGTGTTCCGATTCTGCAGTTCCTTTTATTTTCACACGCTGTCGTCCATCAATGGATATTTTTAACCCATAAGAATCGGCGTGGGGAGTTGCTTTCCCGATATCGAACAACTGCGCTCCAGTCGTAACGACTTGCGATGATCGGCCACAAAGGCGGAGATTCTTAAGAGGCATCTTTAAACTATCAGTTACCTTAACACCCCCCCCAGAAATTTTCTGACTAATCAATGCCGCCTGGATATCAGAAAGCTGTTTCTGCATAATATTTTCGCGTTTCTGGATATAATTTTTCGTATCAGCCACATAGGCAACATCAATGTCGGCATTTTCATCGTTGAGGATAATGGTTGTCGGATAATTCGTGTGGAGCTGTTTATATGCGGCGATATCTTCTGGAGACAAAGGAGTTTCGATGGGGTTCGCCATGTAATAAAACTCAACTGGTGTACCCTCCGTATTTTTCTGGACACAAAAAGCATTGAGTTCGTCCACCGTTGCGAAATGGCTACTAATTGATTCCTTCTTTACAAAAATAAATTGGTTGGTTATGTTTGCGGGGAAAATTCCAGTTTTAAAAAATGCCGAAATAATTCCGCCCGATATAATGCCAGGCGAACTTTTCGATGGCAAATTCCAGTAGTTTTCATCGGCCGATGCCGTGAATTTAATATTCTCCCCATCCACCACGGTTTTGCCGATGCGACGAATATAAACGCTTTGGCCATAGTCAATCTCATCACATATCCACCGCCGTCCATCATGATCTGTGTAATTACCGCCAGACTTAACCGGGATCCCGAGCAGACCATTGGGAGTCTGGACAGTGAGATTCTGAGGTGTCTTATAAGGCTCATATCCGGTAGCCGTATCACCAACCTCAAGTTGGATGTAATAATCCTTTAAATCGGACATGTGCGATCCATCATCCCATACCCTTAATGTTGTAAGAATATCTACATTGGGCGTATACGTCACGGATTTAGCTTCATATGCATAAGCAATTTTCTCTGTTTCACCTACATTATTAAAATATATACCAGAAACAATACCTTTTGTGCTTAATGTGTATGTAACCCCGGCTTTCAAGAGATACCCTTTTAAAAAAGCTCTTTTGAGAAAAGGATCTAATCTAATTTCTGACTCTGGAATCAGATTTTTTCCCTCGATCTTTATCCCGATATTCCCTTTGCCTCCCGCGTTGACAATCGGCACTGGGGATTCCGGGCTGGGGTCGCCATTTTGTGTGGATTTACCAAGGATTCGCAGTGATCTAAGTGGTTCATCGGCCGAATCTGGCATACAGTACCCATTCCCATTTGCTGACTCTACGATCACATCGGCTTTTTCCGTCAGCTCGTTCTTTACATCCGCCAGATCCTTTGCATTCTGCTGGATCAGTTCCCGGTCTGCAACGATATTTGCAACGGCCTGTTCTACTGCCTTTCTGGCCTCAGACACCTCCATCCGGTCTTCCTCCGCTGCCTCCGCATGCTGTCTGGACGCATCCTCGGCGGCCTCTGCGCCTGCTTGCGCCTGTTTTGCAGCCGTTTCCGATGTTCTTGCCGACTGCTCTGAAAGACCCGCCATAAAGGCTGATTCCTGTGCCTGCGCTGCTATCTTTTCCACAGCTATTTTGTCCTGTGCTGCTGCATCTGCGTCAAGCTGTACCTGGTCTGCCAGCCTCTGCACCGCTTTCAAACTCTTTCCAGCTTCTGAAGCTGCAGTTTTTGCCTCCCCCGCAGCAGTTTCCGCCCCAGTTCCAATATCCTCAGCCTTTTTAACGGCCTCATTGACTGTATCAATAGCCCGCCGGAACAATTCCTCTGCCTCTGGGGTATCAAATGGTTCTGGTTTTGATCTGGTTCTCACCTGTAAGGAAATACGCCGGATCGTCTGCCCGCTGGTCGAGTCTGTGAGATATAACCACGCATAGATTGTATATTGGGAACCTGCCGCAGGTCCATTCTCCAGCATACTGTCCGGAATCACAACCTCAGTCACACCGTCCCTGGTCACTCCGACACGGGTGATCGCCTGCCCACCTGTTTCCGTCAAAGAAAAGTGAATCTCCACAGCTGTTGGAAGTGTAAGTCCCTGGATCCTTAAAACCTGCCCATAGTCCCACTGCCAGAGCCCGGCCGCTCTTGCATACTCGTTCTTTTCATCAAAAAACACTGTAATCATGATTCCCGCCTCCTCTTTCCCGTTGCGACGCCGCAACTGCAAAATGGGTATAAAAATACCACCGGCCATCCGGTGGATTCGTTGTTCTTCTTCGCTATAACGGATTTGACATTTTAATTATAGTGGTATATACTATACCTAAGATATATCTTTTATGAAAAGCGATACCTGACCCCCGCATACTGGGTTGGGCCATCGCTTTTCTTAATTATCTTCTTCTAAAAATTCTTCTTATCTCCCCACCCTTAACAAGTATAATTTTGTCCACAAAGGTCGTATGCTTTGACCAGTAAATTCCATCTACCTGTCTGCATAACTCTTCTTCGGGCAAAGGGCAGCAGGAAATATCCAGAATGAAATTACACGCCTGCCTCTTCTTTTTTGAAATTACATTGTAGATTAGATTTTTACTTGTTCCCTGTAATTCCTTCAGATCAAATGCCTCTCCTCTGAAAAGATAATCGGGTGTAGAAATACCTGGCGGATTTAAAATCCGGGGAACCATAAATAGTTCGCCGCCAAGCCTGTGCTCCAGAAGCTGTGCCACTTCTTTTTCCCTGTCCGAATAATCCAACCGCACATATTTTCCGTCAACCTTGTATGTGATTCCATCTACTATGTATTCAAATAAATCTGTTACCTCATGTGAATCCGGCTGTGCATCTCTAAACCATTCCTCTGTAACATCTACGGCCCTGTACTTTTCCGTGCTGTCTTCCTGGATCTGAATGTGCTTCCATTCTTCGGCTTTTTTCTTGTAAGTCTCCTGGTTCTCCGTATCCAATGAATATTCTGCCATACGACTGAACTTTTCTTCCTGGCGTTCTGCGTACTGTCTCCGGGCTTCCCGCTTCACATTCAAGCCAATTTGTTCCAGTTCCTCTTTTGTCCAGGTATCGTCTGCCGTCGAAATCCCTGGGAAATAGGTTGTGTGGCTGTCCTTGCATCTCGGATGATACAGGCCCTTCTCAATCGCCCTGCTCATAAGCGGATATTTCTTTCCTGTCTCCGGATCCACGCCATCCTCCGGGCCGCCGCTCCACACATCATCGATCAGAACCTTCCCGCAAAATGGAACGCACTTAGGACAGGGATTTCCACGCTTAGCCAAGATAACGGTCGTGATCCCCCATTCCTTCCGCTTTTCCCCCTCGCCCTGGAGATATGCCCGTTTGCTGGCCGTCCGGATCGCCATATCCGCATAATCAGCCAGTGTGTGTCTGGCACCGTTGGAATATACGACACAGTTAAGGCCACGGGAAAGCATATCCCTGGTAGCCATATCCACAGCTTTCTCATAGGTTCCGGCACCGGTATTCGCGTAAACCTGTGCGTTATAGATGGCTTTCCGGTAATCGTCATTGGATTTCCTTAAAACTGCCGTCTCCGCCTTCTCCATATCGTCCAGAACTGCCTGGATCAGCGCTTCCAGCTTCCGCTCGTTCAACTTGAAAAATTCCGCCATCATACCTTTTTCAGATTTCCGGGCCGTAAAGCCTTTTTTTATGGCTTCCAGGATCTGGATCTCCTGTCCCATGCTGCCGGCCTGTCTGGCCTGCCGGATCAGATCCTCAATCTCTCCGTTCAGCTCCTTAAACCGCTTCGTATACTTTTTCTGGTTCTCCCGTTTGTATTTTTCCAGGGCTTTCAGCTGTTCTGCCTGCCACATGGACCATTCATAACCTTCTTTCGTTTCTTCTGCCCGGTGACGGTCCATATTACGGATCATGGAGGCGATCAGTTCCTCTTCAATGGCCTGGAAAGCGGCAGCAATATCATACTCATTCATTCTGCTGCTTCACTTTCAGATTTTCTGCAATCCTGGCACAGCGGCGGCGGTTCCTGCACCGAATACTGTGGGTCGCTTTTGGAGCCCCTCCAAGAGACTTGCAATCAAACGTATCCACTTCTGCATCAAAGTCCGGGCAGTACCCACAGAAATCCTGTAACAGCAATGTAAATCCCGGCACTTCCATGGCACTCACCTCCCGTTCGCATACACTTTAAATCCCTGGCTTTTAAACTGCCTGGTCAGCTCCTTCAGCCGTGTAACGCTGTTGCACCGGTCACACCGGAGCTCAGCATATCCCTGTTTTTCCACCGCATAGATCCCGAACGGCACCTGTTCACTGGCCACCTGTAAAAGCCCCTGATATTCCGTTTTACTCATCCGGTAGATCCGGCTCATGACCTTCACCTGCATCCTTGTTTCCCCTTTGTAATAGATTTGTATCTCGGTTTACCGCTGGTTCCTCCAGTTCTATAAGCCCCTGTTCGGCCTTTAACCGCTCCACCTCGTTTTTCTTCTCCTCATCTGTCCAGGTATCCCCGTAAAGCTGATCCACAGACGTCTCCACGCTCATGATGCCGTACTGCCTGGCCTTTCCTACGGTCTCCACCGTGGTCCCAAAATCCGGGGATGCATACTCCCCGAACTTGACGGATGGATTATACTCTCCTGGAGTTTTCTGGCACATAAGGTCGTAGCACTGCATCACAGCCCGGATCAGCTGCGGAAGCATCTCATTTAGGGCATCTACAATTTTATTTCTTACATGCAGCGTAACCTTTTCCTTCTCCCGCTGCGATTCGGCGTTATCGGTCTTTTTCAGATCGATACCCAGCGTGGCCGGGGACATGATTCCCTGGAGCACCATATCCAAAAAGCTGGAATAACTCTCCACATACGCCTCATAGGAGATCTGTGGCTGGGAAACCGCTACCTGCTGGCTGGCATTTTCGGCCATGTTATCTCCGATAGCGATAAAATCATTGTCAAACGGGTTGGCCGGAAGCAGCTTACCAGTATCCGGATCGCGCGGAATCAGGTTCTCCGGTATGTACCGCTTGATCCGTCCCATACGGATCGCATCGATCCACTGGCTGATCACCTCATCCAGGCCGTCCAACACGTCTGTTTTGGCATCAAAAAGAGCCCTGCCACGGTTTTTATACTTAACCGAGGACAGGACCCGGAACGGGACCGCCAGGAGAAGATTCCCTTCAATTCCGATATCTATCAGGTTTGCCGTCTGCGGAAGCCTGTCCATGGGAATCTCTTTTCCAGCATCATCATACAGGTGATACCGAATGTATCCGTATCCGTAGATCTCCTCCAGGCGTATATCCTTTCCTCCGTCTTTATAGCTGGTATAGAACTTGATTTCCTTCAGTCTGGAATGAACATACACATAATCCACATTTTCGGCATCATAAAATTCCACAACCGGGTAAGGACTCAGCTCATTTGCGGTGATCTTAAATGCCCCATCTCCAGAGGAGAGCGCACCGGATATCCCATCCCCGATCACATCGTTAAGATGTGTCGTTTCAAAAATTTCCTGCCAGATTTCGCTCGTCTCCATCTGCCCCTCTCCGAAAGACACGCGGTCCAGATCCGCCAGCACGATATCGCGGTAGCGGTCCACGACTATCGCTACAATGCCGCTGTGCATTTTTCTGACGCTGCCCTGGGCCTTTGCCGCCCAGAAACGTGCCTTCTCAACGTCCCATCTGGCCGTCTTTTTAAAGTACTGCTCCAGTTCCGCACTGTCTCCCCGGTACCAAAGTTTATTACGGATCACGTCTGCAATAAACGTATGGGGTTCGATGATCACGATTTCTCTGTCTCTGGCCGGTTCGATCCTAAATATCCGTTTTATAAATTCCTGTAACCGGTTCATCCGGATCACCTCCTGAAAATCTTGCTCTGGTATGGGATCCATGCATACTGCACGGAGTTGACCATATGATCGTTCCGGTCCTCTGGAACGTTGTCTTTATCTTCCCGCCAGCTGTATGTTTCTAGTTCCGTTATATAGTTCGGGCAACTGTCCAGTACATAAAAACATGGTTCAATGTCGGCCGCATCGTCGTAGGCCATCCATCCCAGCTGGGCATTGATACGATCGATAATCTCCATCTGTTTCCAGGCATTATTTAATGTGTATACGCAGCCATTCCGACGCTTATATTTGTTCCATTCCTGCATAGTTGCCTGATCGGCAGTGTCCAGGAATGCGTTCCGGGCCAGGCCCCACTTCTTTTTATTCCGGTCTAAAAAATCCACGATATTCCATACCGTATCAGAAGGGGCCAGGGGAATCTCCATGGCAGCATTGTTATACACCTTTTCACCCAGCACGACACAGCGTCCTTTATTCGTGATCCCCAGAAAGGAGATTGCGATTGTATCCGGAGACTGCTGGGAATAGGATGTATCTATGCCAGCAGAAAAGTACATAAAAAATTCTTCTTTTTTCCGTTCTCCGGGGAGCTGTACAAACTGCATCGCCCAGGCTTCTGATCGCACATGACGCGCGCGGTCGAAGTTACTGAAAACAACGCCGGTTGCCTTCCCCCGGAGCCCCAGGATCTTGTTCTTCCAGATCTTGGTCCCCTTCGGGGTGTTGGCCATGATCTTCTCCAACTTTTCTTTTGGGAGTCCCAGGTTATGCGAAAAAGAAAAGAACCAGTGTACCCATCCGGGTTTTGGTTCTTCTTTCAGCTCGTCCTTGATTTCCTTTGGTGTCTCTTCTTCCCATTCTGGCAATGGCCTGGAGCAGTTTATGTACTCTTTGTAAACATCCAGATTCGGATCGTCCGGATTGAGCGTGGCCATGAGATAGTCACATCGCATGGCAGCCTCCCGCACAAAGTCAATATCTGCCGTATTGATCTCATCGATGTACAGGCATCCATACTGGCCGCCCAGAGCCTTCTGCCACTTCTTTTTATCTCCATAGCCCATAACATATACCACCTTATCCCCGCGGGATGTGTGGAACAGGATATGCGGGATCTTATCATCCTTGGTCCCGTTACCATTGTACTCAGCCAGGATACCAAAATCATCAATGATTCCCAGATCCTTGTTTATGATATTCTTTTCGGCAGTACCGGTGTCCTTGGCCGCAATGATATGGAGCTTTTTAGGTGATTCGGCCACCTTGAGCATAAACTTAAACAGGCCTACTGTTGTTTTTCCGGCAGCTGTGGTTCCTTCCAGGAACTCCACAGGGGCGTCGCATCGCAGGAAGGCTTTATATTTATCCGACAGTAATAATCGTTCGGTGCTCATACATTGTCCTTCCTCATCTGCTGGATCAGATCATCTAGCTTTGTTTTTTCGGCCTCCAGGCCGCCAGACAGTTCCAGCCGGTCCTTAAACATCCCGAGATGCCGTCCTGCCAGATCCAGCGCTTTGTTTTTATCGTGGAATTTGACTTCTCGCTCGATCCCCTCCCCGTCTTTGGTCGGGAAGCGCTTGACCTTTACAGAGGCCACTGCCGCCAGATCCTCCGGAAGCGCATCTTTCCGGATCGTGGCCTCGTCGAAGTTGACCACCCTGGCCGGATTCACCAGGGCAATTTTGGCCAGTTCTGCCAGGATCCGGTCCTGGTTGATCCCGGTCCGACGGGACCGCTCAGCCATTGCTATTTTTATTGCCTCTGAAACTCTGGTTTTCCCTAGCAGCTCACTCCCGATCTTATCTGCATTATTCGGGCTGTACCCGGCTCTGATGGCAGCCTGGGTGGCATTCAGATCAATCAGATACTCCTCCACAAACAGCTGCTGCTTTGGCGTTAATGCCATCTCGGCTCACCTCCAGTCTGTATTTTGTAGTTATTAACATGTTATACACAATATGTTGATATATAAAAAGGCACCATCTTGTGAATCCGGCGCTCTGGCCATGTCAATCACCTCCTATTCGTTGGTTTTTGGGCAAAGGAAAAGGATAGCCAAAGCTATCCTCTCAAAAATTATCCTTCTTATTTTATTGTAACTCCAATGATATCAGTAATCATAGAAACTGTTGCATAGTAAATTCCAATTAAGGCAATCACAGTTGCAACTACTCCCGTGACAATAGCAATATTATTTGTATGACGATACTTCTTATCTTCTTCCAATTGCTCACTTATCTTTTCTTTTAAAGAATCTATTTTTTCATTTTGAGACGAAATCATCTGCTCTATTCGATTCATTCGTTCATTTTCCCTTGCCTCAGAAGCTTCAATTTGTTTTTCGACTCTCTCCTCTCGTTCTTTCATATTTTCCCGAAGCTCTCGTTGATCTTTATCAACTTTTTCTATATACATTTCAAGTAATTTATTTTCGCCCATGCCATCAACCTCTCTCTTTAATTCTTGAGTATTTATGGACTTTAAATACTCGTCAAATTGTTTTGACACAGCACTTCTTGTATTAGTATATTCGTCCGCTGCCGGTAATATACTTGATGTTTCCTCTGCGCCAGCTGCACGCATACCTCTATCTGACAGATTGTGTATATTGATAATTTTACTATCACCATTATTAGTTGAAAACATCTTTCATCTTCTCCTCAATTCGATCCAACAGTAAACCAATTATTTTCACTAGCTCGGTATCCTCTTTGGGTAAACACGAATTAACACTTGTATTAACGTCAAATGTCAAAATCCCATTAGATTCAGGATTTTTATAATTAATCTGTATATTGGTATTTACATTAAATTTCAATGAATCGCATACTTTTTCATGCACAACCCAAGCAATACTTTTTTCATCGCTTTCAGAGAAATTGTTAATATCAATCTTGTTATTTACATTTTGAATCAAAATATCATCAGCTAATGTCTGTACCACTATACCCAACCGCTTAATTTTTATTTCACAGGCTTTACATATGGCAATAAATGCTAATTCTATAACCTCAATATGGTTTCTCCAAGGGCTCCCTACTTTTAACAAATTATCCAAATCCATTCGGTTTAAACCAAATGTCAAATTAGCACTTCCTTCTGCATTTTGAAAAACACATCTTGGAGCGTCAGCTGGAGCTTCTGGAGGAAGCGGAATCATTTGAGGATCATTCGGAAACATAGTTGAAAAAGTTTCCTTTAAAGCCAAAGCTAACTTAAAAGCATCCGGACTTTCTTCAAAAAACACAGCAATATGTACTTTTATTACATTTTCATTCAGTCCCATAATCCCCATCCTCTTTCGTTTGTAATAAATTCAGTATACCATTTGAATTGTTAAAATACAATATATTTAGCATCTTTAAATAATTAAAGCATACAAAAAACACCCTCTTTCGAGGATGTCTCCATGTGGACAGGGGTTCGATTCCCCTCAAGTTTTTAGTTCTCCAGGCGGTACGATGGCCGCCCGGGATATACTGTATAGGAGGTTGTGACAACATCGGAACACCAGGATTCGAACCTGCGGCTCGGTTTTACGGCTCACGCTTCCTCCCGTTTGGGAAGATGTTCCGTCAATGCCCGCCTGGGATGGACGGGCTTACGGGGATAAGTACTTGGATGAGGAAGATGGGGGCCGGCAGCTCTCCGCCTCCGGCTCCCAGTCTATAGACTACCACGTTTTTACCGAACATTGGCGAACATTTTTAAAATTTTTCAAAAAATCTTTTCGCCCGCATCCGGCAGCTGTCCGCAGTATAAGAAATCCTCTTTTTCGGAAATGCCCGATTCATCTGCCTGGCCACCTGCTCCCAGGTAAGCCCGTCAATGTAATACAGCCGGAACATGATCCGGATCTCTGCCTTCGGGATCGACTCTATGTACTCCTCTGCCTTACAGGTCAGCTCCAGGAGCTCTGCCTCCTTCTCTTCCAGCATCTCCCTGTACTGGTCCCGCATCTTTTCCTTCCGCTGGTACTCCGGTACCGGGATCCCCGTGATCTTGATCGGACCGATGGTCCCGTTCTTCCGGGTTCCCCGGACCGTATCCGAAACGATTGGCGGATCCGATAAAAACCGGTCCAGCTTCCGGATCCTCTCCCTTAAATCCTTGATCTCCTCCATAACCTCGCTGTATTGGACTAAGACGCTCTGGTCCAACGGCCTCACCTCACTTCAAATCTCACACCGTATTTCTCATATACTTCCTCGCCGATCACCCGGATGTCCACATTATCATTTTCAAATGTCCGGTTGACCTCTTTCACCACGGCCTCAGAAAACTGTAAAAGCCGTGATCTCCGGTCATTCTCATCCTCAATCGGTTTCCAACGGAATTTTTCACATAGGACCTTGGCTGGCACCGCCAGGAGAAGGCACAGGACCTTTAGGATCTGCTCCTCGTCTGTTTCTCCTGTCAGCGCCGCCTCGCGTGCGGCCCACTCCTTCTGGATCCGCTCGTCGATCTCTCTGGATATGCTGGCCTTAAGCTCCTCCTTGCGCTCCAGGACCGCCTGCTTCCGGATCTCATTGATCTGGGTCTGGGTCAACGTGTAGACCGGCTCCCTCCTGGCTCCGGCCTTTTCCAGACGCCTCCTCTCCGCTCTCGTCATCACCACCGTCGTCCTTTCTCATCCACAATCGTCACCTTGCCCAGGATCCGGAGATGGAAGATCGTGCACATCGACTTGATCATCCGCCGGAACATGACCACGTTCTCCGGCGGCCGGTCGGCCTCCCGGATCGCTCTGCCCGCAGTCGGATCCGAGTATCCCTCTTTATTTTTCATCGCTCTTCCTCCTCCCTCCATGGCATATCCACTAGCTCTGGACACTCTACGGACTGGTTAAGTGCCCACATAAGATTCCAGGCTGCCGCCCTCAGATGGGGCTCGTCTGTATCGCCGCGCATATACTTGACCAGGTGCCGCATAGCCGAGTCGCAGAGGCTGTGCTGCGGGATCCCCTTGTCCACGTTGTGCTCGCCGTACTTTAGGGCCCCCTCCTCACAGTGCTTTGACAACTCGATCAGCGCCGACAGAGGGAGGAGATCCATCCTCCCCTTGCCCGCATGCATGTCCCGGACAGCTCCGGTCCCAAATTTTGTGCGCTCCCCACTGTCTTTGATCATTTTACTTCCTCCTCTGCCCGCTTGAGATAGTTATATACGCTCCCTTCGCTGATCCGCATCTCATCCGCGATCTTCGCGTAGCTCCATCCGGCCTCCCGCAGGGCCTTCATCTTCCCGATGTCCACATCCAGCTTCCCTTTTTGCAGTCTGGCCTGTTTCAATTCCTTCGTGAGATCCGACAGGGACTTTTCTGCTGGCGGCTCTGGCTCCTCTCTGGAAACTACTGGAAGGATCTCCTTCTCCAGGGCCGGTTCCTGCCGAAAGAATATTACTCCCTCAAGCATGTGCTGGAGAGTATCCGGGACCAAGTTCTCCCAGCCGTCTTCCTGGCCGATCGGGGCCAGGACCTTGATCTCCATCCCCTTCGCCGCCAGTTCCAGGGCTTTTGCCATATCAATCTGTTTCACAAACATATTTCTTCCCTCCTGTACCTATTCCCTGGCATTGATCAGATCCATCCACATCACGCTCTCACATACTCCGCTCTCCAGCTGTACATGGACAAAATACTCATAAATGCCAATAACAACCGCTTGTCTCGGGATCCCGGTCTTAACTGCCCCAAATGAGTCTTTGGCGCATGCCTTCTGGGTCGTTATCATAACCTTTGACCCGATCTTAATCTTCTTTTTCGCTTCTGCAATACTCCGGATTTTCAATGGTTCCCCCTCCTATTCCTCGCCTTTTTGGACAGCCTTCAGGAATTCGATCAGCTCCGTCATGCTGTCCGGATACCGGTTGTATTTTTCATGCCAGGCCCATTTGCAAGCTCCATGCATGGGATGTTTCGGCGGCTCCGGGCCGCCCACCAGATGATAATAGGCGGATACATACGCATCACCGGTGAATTCGTTCCGCTCATCATACTCCTCCACGATGAGCCGGGCCCCGTTGTCAAAATCATACTTGTAATACCGGCATCCGATATGGTCATCTATGTACCAGATGCCCCATTCCTGGTAATTCTGGAGCCACTCTTTCCTTTGGTCATTATTTTTCAGCTTCGGGAGTTCCGGCTGCTCCGTTTCCTCTTCTTCCACGACTTCCAGATCACACAGCATCCCGGCCAGGGCCCCGACCAGCAGCTTTTTCTTTCTGACCATGTTATCCGGAAGAGGATCCGTCTGATCGATTGCCAGCATCTCCTCCAGGAAGCTCTGTTCCTTCTCCAGCATTCCCCGAAGTAAATCCTGGTCACTGGCGGCTGGTTCCTCCGGATCCGGCTCCCTGGCCTCTACGGTTACTGACTCTTCTGACGGCTCCTCCAGGCTCTCCGCTGCCTTATCCCCGGTATCCAGGGCTTTCATGGCCCGCCCGCATATGTACTCGCATGGCTCTTTGCAGTGCTTGCAGCATGGATCAGGCTCCCCGTCTCCGGCCCGGTGATAAGCCAGATCATGGTTTGTGAACTCACAAGTATCTCTTACATGTTCCCGGACCTCCTCCAGATGCGGAAGGATCTCACAGGGAAACGGATTTCCACAGGGAGCTTCCACACACCACCGGTCTTTCTTCCGGATCCCGCACTCCGCGGAACAGGAGAAACAATCATGGCCGCCCTCACAGCCCGCAGTCGCAATCAGACTGTCTGCTGGATATATCCTGGCCGGAGTACCATATGCTGATAATTCTCCGCTGCGGTTTTCGCAGCACCCAGCCTCTTTCTGCTGCGTTTCCGCAGCAAGCTCCTGCTCGACATCTTCCAGGATCCGTTGCGACGTCGCAATTCTTCCCTCGCGTCCCGCGGATGCATGGCACTCCAGCCGGCAGTCTCCATGTTTTACGCAGTCCCAGCAGCAGTGTGTACTGCAGTCTGCTCCGGTTCCCGGCGATTGTTTTGCCTCTTCCGGAAGCGTACATGCAAATCCCGGGCGGTGTATGCAGTCTCCCGGCTGACTGGCTGGGAAGAAATCTTCCGGCCGGATCGTGTGGCTCTCTGAACTGCTGCATTCCGGACAGTCCGGAGTTTCCGGATCCTTCGCGGTTTCCGGCTCTTCCGCCGCTCCCAGGAAATCCTCCAGGCTCACCTCTCCCATGGAGAGCTGTCCCGGGATCTCATAATACGGGATCTCTTTTGGCCGTTTTAACTCCCGGATCTCCCGCACAGTCATCTCCGGCGTCACCTGCTCCATCTGCTCTGCATCCAGGGACAGCATCTCCTGGAGCTGGGCCTTGCTGTACTCCCGGTACTCCTCTGCCATGACCGGGCTGTTCCCGCCGACCGAAAACCGGTCATTCCGTGCCATGTACCGGGACGCTGTCGATTTGCTGAATCCATACGTCTCTCTGGCATAATCCCAGATGGTCTCATAACCAGCATCCCGGAAGAGCTCCCGGTCCCGGATCACCTTGAGATAATATCCGACAGCGATCACATTTCTTCCGGCATCCAGCAGACAGGCCTTGATGCTCTGGTCCGCCTGCTCCAATCCCACATCCGGATAATACGCAGGTGTCTGCACCAGCTCTATACCTGTTTTTTCTTCCTCTTCCATCCTGTGTCTCCTATCCCATCACAGATCTTAAAAATTCTCCAGACTCCCTTGCCGCAATCTGTTTTCTGACCCGTACCTCCGGCATCCGGAGCGGAACGGTCATTGCCTCGATCCGGTCCGCAATCCGCTCATTGCAGTCCAGATGGCTGGTATCGCAGTTGCTGGTAAAGATCACCGGTCTCCGCTCCCGGTACCGGTAATCGATCAGCCGGAAGATGGCCTCATTGATCCATGCCTGTCCCCCGTCATGGGCGCCTATGTCGTCCATAATCAGCAGTCGGCAAGCATACAGGCCGTCCAATGTCTGACGATCCAATTCATCGCGGCTCTTTACCAGTTCGATGAGGTCTGGAAGCGTAATAAATTTAAGCGAAAACGGCCTTCTCGCTGCAATCTCATTAGCCAGGATACAGGCCAGAAATGTTTTCCCGGATCCTTTGACTTTTGAGAAAATATAGAGTCCCCGGCCAGATCGCTCAAATTCTGCGTACCTGGTTACAAAGGCATTTACAATCTTTTTCTGCGGCTCTGTATCCTCCCCATACAGGCTCCAGTCAAAGTCCTTACCGGTCTTTTGCATATACCCTTCGGGCATCATGCTCCTGGAAATCCGCCTGGACGGGTCATCTGCATACGGGGACTCGGATCCACATGGCATCATAAACGGCTGTGTCTCCCCATATCCGGGCACATCATACGTCACCAGGAGGCAGCGGTCCCGTCCCTGTCCGTATGGCCGGACCATCTTCACGGTTGCTTCCACCTGGCATGAACTGTTTATAAAAATCCGCCGCCGGTCTCCGATCCGCATCCCCGTCACGCTCCTTTGCGCTCTTCCTGTCCGTATAATTTCCGTCCAGAACCTTGGCCATGTTGGAATCCGCCACCAGCCAGTCAAAAGTGGCGGACCAGTTTCGATTGTTCTTGCCTTTCAGGAAATCACTTGCTTCTGCCATCTCAAAGAGCTTCTGGAAATCCTCTACGGTATATCCAGCTCTCAGCCTGGCCCGGATCGCCTTCTTTCTTGCCTCTGACATTTTCACCAGGCGGGGATACGACCCGCAAACGGAGTTATAAAGCTCTCGAATCGTGGTGATCTGGTCAGAAAAGGCATCCGTCTTTTCTGGTAGTACGTCAGTACTACTCTTTTCGTTTTGTTTATGTTTATATAATGTGTCACTAATTTGCGTACCATCTTGCACACCAATTTGCGTACCATCTTGCACACCAATTTGCGTACTAACTTGCTTACTATTTGCCATAGTGACTTTATATTTAGTGGCCTTCGTGGCCTTTTCCTGAAAGTCAATCAGCCCTCTCTGCTTCAATTCGTTTCTCGCTTTCAGTATTCCTGACCTGGATAAACCTGTCAGTACCGAGAGCACCTGATTCGGCGCTGCAAACCACTCTGTCCAGTTGCTCCTGTTGCATACATGCAATAACGCAAAGTATAACGACACCTGCCCTGTAGACAACGGATTTGTTGTGGCCGAATCCCAGAACGCATTGATCTGGGCAATATAATTCATAAAGGCAGTCACCTACCTTTCATCTTTCTGTCTTAATTCGATACCTGCTTCCCATTCACGAAACAAGGAAAACCAGTCCTCTAACCTCATGGTAACAAGCCATTCGCACCGATCGCGCCGATGAAAGACTGTAGGCAACTCTCCATCCTTCGCATCCCGCATGGCCTGCCCCATCGCATCCAGAAGATTTAACTTTTCAACTCTCTTACACTCCACATGGATTCCTGGAAGCCCGACCACGTCCGCATCTCCGGATATTCCGCAATATTGTTGTCCTCGTCTTGCCTCATATCCATGTTCCCGAAAGATCTTTGCCAGTTCCCGCTCCCCACGGCTTCCTTTCTGCCTGCTGTTCATACGTCTCTCTCCTTTGATCCCCGGCGTCGACAGCCAAAACGCCGGGATATTTTACTGTGACATATTAAAAAAGGGGAGGGCTGTCTTTTTATGCTTTACCCGATGATCGTGATATGCTCCAGGATCTCCTTCGGCGCGTCTCCGAGTTCGTTTTCAAAGTATTCCTTGATGTTCTGGACTGCTTCGTTCTTCCAGATGCCTCCCTCTGCCTCTACGATCTTAAAGGCCGGGGCCCCTTTGTCGCTGATCCGGAACACAAACTGGCTGCGCGGCTGCTTCACTTCCTGGAAGGTACGGAACGGGATCAGCTCCACCGGATTCGGCACGATCACATCCGCCTTCGATGCCACACCCACATTCATTGTAGCCACCTGCGTCCTGCCGTCATCCGAATACGTCTGCTCGTTTTTCTTTTCTACATTTCCAGCAAATTTCATGATGGCCTCCAGGTCCGGGGTCATCTGGAAATTGGACTGGAGTGCGATCATGAACTCTTCCTGGTCATACCATCGTCCGAACTGGAATTCGGATGTTTCTGCCTTTGAGGAGAAAAGGCATTCCCTTTTTCTCTCCCCGTCCAGGAAGGAGACCAGGCTGACCAGCTTCGGGCTCTCCACATGGATGATCATCTTATTGCCCTTAAACTCCTCAGAGCAGCGTGAAATATACTCTGCCATCGAAGACAGAGTGGATGCCTCCACAGCTTCCGCCCGCTTCGGAGCCCCGTAGCGCTCCAGGCGCCGGTTGGCATACGTCTCCCCGCAGATCTCCACGACCTGTACCTTCTCGGAGCTGTTCCCCAGCCCCACCACATACTGTAATGCTTCTTTTAATCCTTCCAACATATCTAATTCTCCTTTCTTTTATCTGGCTGACCGGAGGTCAATAGGCCCCCGCCGCTCCTCTTCTAAAATCTCTCCCGTATCCGGGTCAAACGCTTTTTCATGTGCCCCTGGATCCGCAGGGACCGCATCATAGGCTCCTGTCACGGCCGGGCGGTTATTTCCATACTCGGACATTTCCACCCGCCCGGTACGGGCATCCTGGCCGATCAGGAATACTGTTTCTGTCTTTGCGATCCCGGCCAGCTTTGTCCTGATGTTAAATGCGACCTGGATCGTCCCGGCTTTTGAGGGCTTGAATTTGAGATTTATGGTCATCCCACGGGCGGCCTCCGGATCCATGTTGGGATCTATGATATTCCGTCCGATCTGGGCCAGAGCCATGGAAAACTTTTCCGCCAGCTCTCCTCCGGCGATGTTGTCAAACGTGATCGGCATCTGCTCTCACCTCCTTAGTCGTTAAAGAACGCCGATGCCATATCCATCTGCACACCGGCCTGTCCTCCCTGCTGGGTGGGCGGGGGAGTCACCGGCTCCTGGATCTGCGCCGGTCTCTGGGGCTGAAGCTCAGAAACGGCTGCATCGGCCTCTGCCGGAGCCGGAGGAGCCAGGAAAGAGGCTTCCGATCCACCCCCTTCCTCCTCACTGTACATGCCGGAGAAACTTTCCGGAAACGCTTCCCGGAGCGCCTGTACCAGAGCCACCTTGCGGATCATCGTAGCCGGTTTCTTGGACCACTGGCTGTTTAAGGAGCCATCCTTCTTCCGGCCGGCATACTCATCAAAGGATACCTCAATACGATATGTGTGGGACCGGTCCTTCCGGTACACTTCCGCATATCCCCCCACAAGCTCCTCTCCGGGAAGTTTCAGGGTTCCGGTCCTGTATACGACCTCGTTCCCGGACATTACGATAATACCGGCCTCCATGCCGTCAAATCCCGGTGTTTTTTCGGCCCGCTTCATAAACGCTTCTTTGCCGACGACCATCGTGGCCGGTTCGTTCCCATACTTGATGCAGTACGCCTCTTTTAACCACGGGTTTAAGCCCGCATATTTGCAGAGATTGATAAACATGACAACCTCCTGCATGGTCACCCGCTCTTTGTCTCCGCTTACCAGGTAATCCCGCACGGTCTGAGGGGTTAAGACGATCTTCTCACCGGCCACCTCAAATTCCACACGGTCTGCTTTCGGCTGTGTTTTTGTCAGACTGTTTCCTACTGCCATTTTTGTTTCCTCCTTTTACTGCTGCGGAACGGGTCCGAACTGGATCCCGTTATCCTTTAAAAACTGCTTTAACTGCACCATCTGGGCCCTGGTCACATACACCCGCATATCGATCGCAGTCACCGGTTCCTCCGGCTGCGGCTCTTCTGCGGCCGCAGTGGGAGACGTCTCAGCCTTCTGTCCGGCCCGGATGATCTGCTCGGTCTCCTTCTTTTCTCTGGCTTCCCGCTCGGCCTTCTGCCTGGCCCGCTCTGCCTCATACTCCTGGCGCTTTCTTTCTGCCGCCTCCAGGCGGTTCTGCTCGGCCAGTGCCGCGCCGATATCATAGGTCTTTAAAAATACGGCTTTCATGTCGGCGGCATAGGGGCTGTCCACCTCATTTAAGACTGCAAGGCCCTCATCCACCCTCTGGATCATGGCAAGGATCTCCGTCTTGACCGCTTTCATAGTCACGCTGGCATTGGCATATTCCGGCCGCATGACCCGCTCAAAGGGAAGATACTCCCCGATGTCATGGATGTTGTCCTCATAAAACTCCCGGATCTTATCCGTTTTCTCTTTCCGGAGCCGCTCTTCATATGCCTTTACCTGGCTGTCGATATTGTCAATGGCAGCCTGTACGATGGCCACCAGTTCCTTTTCTTCCCGGTCAAACTGCTCATACGGCTCCAGGTACTTCCTTTTGATCTCTTTCCGCTTGTCCTCCAGGGCCTCCGTAAATTTCCGTAGCTTTGCCCGGTCCGCCCTGGCCTGTTTGATGGTATCATCCGTATACACGGCCATCTCATAGTCCCGGACCGTCTCCGAGATCTCCGCTTTCAGTTCCTGGAAATTCCATTTAACCACCTGTGCAAACCCGTTATCCTGCGGGCTGTAAATCTTTAACTCCATAGCTGCCTCCTAAATAACCGGAAGGATGAGATACGGCCTCCGTCCGGAGACCACGCAGTCCCAGAAGCCCTTTTCGGCCTCCACGAGCCACCGGATATCCTCCAGGACCTCATCCCTCTCCATAAAATAGTGCTTTGTCGTGATCCGAAGCTCTCCGCTCCGGCTGTCCTTTAACTGTGCCTTTAAGACCACGAAATCATATCCCGTCACAGCCAGGTAATGGAGGATCTGGCAGTAATACTGGTCCGGGATCCTCCCGTTCCACTTGACGGTCTGCGCTCCCTGGAGGATCTCCGTGGTCTTGATCTCCAGGATCCCGTGCCGCCCATCCGGATCCACAAGCTCCCCGTCCAGGGAGGCATGCATCCAGGGGTACTCCGGGTTAAGGAACATGTTGTTCTCCTCATACAGGACCTGGTACTGCGGGAAATCCATGGCAAACAGCGCTCTCAGATGCCCCTCTGCCTCGGTTCCATACCGGACATAATCCCGGTCTGAGATATCCTCCGGAAGTACCAGCCCCATCTTCTCCTCCCAGAGCTGGACGTTGTCCTTATAGGGACTCAGCCCCACACAGGCAGCCGCATCCGACCCGCCGATATGGTTTTTTCTTGCTTCCAGCCAGGCGATACGATCAGGAAGTACATACTTCTGGGCTGGCATCATCCTGCAATCCTCTCAATCACCTTTTTCAACTCCTCGCTCAATGCTTCCGCTATGTCTTCCTGAATTCCGCAGATATCAATTCCCATACCGCTGTATTCAGTTCCAACAAAGAGTACGTTACCTGCAATCGGACAACCATGCCTGTCTGTCATGTACAGCCAGCTCCCCAGCATATTCGATTCCAAATTCTTAAGCAGTCCTTCCTCGTCAACCAGCATCACGAGCGGAGTTCTTTTGTTCTTCATCCCCACTCCTGTCAGAATCCTTGTGTAGAGTCTTTTCGGCTTTACTATTTCATAGAGTTCACAGTCCTCGCCGATCAGTTTGTGGAATGCTTCATTGTGAGTCCGGTAGGCTCCACCTTCCGGGTAGTCGTGAATGGTCACTTTTAAGTCTGTCGAAACCCGAATCAATTTTTTCATTGATTTCCTCCTGTTTTTGCCCTACAATAAGGGTGTGTGAATTTTTTACCTGAGTCCCCTGGAAGTTACCGCTTCCGGGGATTCTTTTTCTTCCAGCCATCTGAAGTACATCTCGAGCGCAAAGTGGATGGCATGTGCCATGGTGTAATCCTTCGGACGTCCCAGGGACCGCAGCCATCGGTTATGTTTGTCCACCCGGGCTTTCAGCCCCCGGGCCTGCCAGTCCTCCAGGAAAATGATTGCCCCTGCGAGGTCGCTTCCCGGGAAATCAATCTTTACTGCCACGCTTCCGTCCTTCATGTCCGCACCTCCCTGCCTATAATAAAACTGTCACTGCTGCCAGCCCGATCCCGAATCCGGCCCCGGCCAGGATCCCTGTGACGATCAGCTCGCCTCCGGCCATCAGCATCCGGACCAGATCTCTCATGGTCCGGTGCCAGGTCCTTCTCCGGCGGCGTACCCGGCCCACCGGCATGTACAGGATCTCTTTTTCCATCATCCTCACCTCCGTTAAATCTCGATTCTCCTGGTCTTACCGTTTCCCCGATGCACCAGGCACATCTGGCGCTCTGATGCCCACAGGACCAGCCAGTCCCTGGCCATCAGCCCGGCCTTTGCGATCAGCATCGCCTGCTCATCGGTCGGCCGCTTTGGTCTTCTTTTCATCGTCCTCACCTCCTCTGCATGGTTTTTGTCTGAAGCTCTACCTGTTTCTGCCACCAGATCCACAGCCCCTCTGTATCATAAATAATGGGGCTATTCGATTTCATCGGATCCAGTTTTGTAGCAAACCTCTGGTTCTTATCCCCATAGGCCCGCCGGAGAAATTCTTCCGGAAACCCCATTTTAACCAGTTCTGACGTCCTCATAATCGGCTTGGGAAATTTCATATTTCTTCACCTCCTACTTCAGCAATTCCTCAATGATCACGCCAGATAATCCGCGACCTTCTGAATCTTGTTTTTTCTCCCTCTTAGTTCTATACTGTACTTACAGGCCCCGCCAGGCCGAGTATAAAAGAAAGGAGCGCTTTATGGATAAACTTAGTAACAAACATGTAATAGACATGGTAAAGGAAATTACTGTTGCAAAAATGTCCAATACTAACACCCCTCCATCAAAAGAAGGTGGAGAAAAAGTTGCTGAATTTATGCAAGTAATCTACGATAAGCTTATTGAACTAAACAACAAGGCAGATTAGCTTTTCCATAATTCAATCAACTCATGAGCCAACGCCGGGAGTATTTCTATCGCTTTTTCCGACATTGGCTCTTTTATTGTTTTCTCAATAAAGTCCAGAATTTCATTCTCTAAACGTTCCTTTGATCCCATTTCTCTCACCTCCCCACTTCAGCAACAGACACATCGGGACTCTTCTCTTCTTCCAGAAAATACTCTACGGGTACATCAAAATACTTTGCCAAACTAAGAAGCTTGTCCGCCTTTGGAACACTACGACCACTTTTCCAATCTGAAAAAGTGGATTTTGTAATCCCTGTTTCTACAGCCACTCTGTAATCAGTCACGCCCTTTTTTTCTCTTAGCGCAACATATCGTCCATACATATTTTTCCTCCTTTCCGAACTTTCCTATTGATTTTAGTTCGGAAATCAGTTATAATACATTTACCAGATATAAAATAACCCACAGCTCTTGGCTGTTTTGATTTCCGAACTTTGTGCCTGTATTATAAGACGGATTTCAGAACTTGTCAATAGTTTTTTGTACGGATTTTAAAACTTACGAGGAGTGCACTATGTATGAAATTTATTGCAAGTTAAGAGATTCAAAAGGAGTAAAAGATTCAGATGTTGTAAAAGCAACAGGAATTACAAAATCAACCTTCTCCGACTGGAAAAGTGGTCGTAGCAAGCCTAAAAACGATAAACTTCAAAAAATTGCTGATTATTTTGGGGTAACTATTGACTATCTGATGACCGGCACAGAGGATAAAAAGGAAGCCCCTGTTCTGACTGCCAGAGATGAGCGGGACATTGCCAAAGACTTGAATCGGATTATGGAGAAGTTGTCTGCTGGAGAAGAAGGTCCTGCCTCCTATGATGGAGAAGAATTGGATCCGGAAGCCGCAGAACTTTTCCGGGACGAGTTAGATCTCGCCCTCCGCAGACTTAAGATAATAAACAAAGAAAAGTACGGCCGCAAAAAGAAATAAAAGGTGGTAACTTATGGGGGATGTTGAGAGGGTCAAGCGTATGGTCGCATCCTGTATCCGTAAATTCGGAACTACTGATCCATTTGAGATTGCCGATCAGCTTGGTGTACTTTACCAAATAGGTAATTTAAAATGCGACGGGTGCTATATGTTTCTAAAAAATCACCGGTATATTTTTTTAAGTAGCGTTTTAAACCGTCAAGAGCTGATCCTTGTAATGGCCCACGAACTGGGACATGCTCTGCTTGATCGAAAATCAAACTGTTATTTTATCCGGAACAAAACGTTTTTACTTAACTCAAAACTGGAACGAAGGGCAAATTTATTTGCAGCGTATCTTCTGATATCCGATGAGATGATATCGGAATACAAAGAATGCACGATTGAGCAGTTCTGCCAGGGTACAGGGTACCCGAAAGAACTGGTTGAATTAAGGTTAAAACAGCCTACGGCGTTTTAATAAATAATCAAACGAAAAAGGAGTATGAGTATGAAAAAAGAAAAACCCACAACAAAAGTTTGCAAACATTGCAAAACAGAAATCCCCTATGGGGCAAAAATTTGTCCTCAATGTCGTAAAAAGCAAGGGATGGGAATGTTCCCTAAAGTTGTTATTGGTCTAGTTGTTATTGGTGTAATAGGAAGTGCTTTTGGGGGGAACGGTTCAGACAACTCCGTAGATACAATTCCTTCTGTCTCTGCAACTGAAATCTCTTCAGCCGAACCCAAAGCGGAAACGTCCACCATAGAACCAGTTGAAACGCAAACATCCATTGCAGAGCAAGCAACTGCTAGAACAGAGCCTTCTGTTCCCACAGAATATAAATCAGCATTAAAAAAAGCTAAAACCTACAGTGATATGATGTACATGTCCAAGGCCGGAATTTATAACCAATTGACCTCTGAATTCGGTGAGCAATTTACACCAGAAGCTGCCCAGTATGCTATTGATAATTTAGATGCAGATTGGAATATCAACGCTTTAGAAAAAGCCAAGACTTATAGTGAAACCATGCATATGTCTAAGGCTGCTATTTATGACCAGCTCATTTCTGAGCATGGTGAGGCCTTTACTGAGAGTGAAGCCCAATATGCCATTGATAATATTGAGGCAGATTGGAACTCTAATGCGTTAGAAAAAGCCAAAGTCTACCAGGATACTATGAGCATGTCTCCTGCTGCAATTCGTGATCAATTAGTTTCTGAATATGGAGAAAAGTTTACAGCCGAAGAAGCGGACTATGCAATTGAGCATCTTGAATAAAATTTTTCTTTGTGTCCCTTGCCTCACCGCAAGGGGCACCCCATTGACAATATAATATACTTATCCGGGCAGCCGAACAGGCGGCAGCTCTCTATCCGTTCCGAGCCTTTCGGAAAGGGGGAGATGCTTTATGAGTACATATGAGGAATTTATGATAATTCTGGCGACAGCCAGTTTGATTGTTGCGATTCTGAATTACACCCATAAAAAATAGCCGTCCTGCTCTTGGCGGAGGAGACGACTATTTTAGGTTATTGACTCGCCGGGACGGGTAGCGTGCACCTACCTGTCGGCTGTCTTGTTAAGTATATTATATGTCACCTGGACCATTTTGTCAAATCTGAATACCATTTCGTTGAGGTCAACAAAATGGTCCAGATCGGTTCTGGCTATTGATTATCGCGTCAGAAATAATAAAAACCGGCCCCTGCGCCAACAGGAACCGGCTTCAGATATCTCCGAAGAGATACAATGTGACAACCAATCACAAGAACATTGTACCATCTTCGGAAACAGCATGCAATCCAAACATTTGTACGGCTGTTGTTTTTATACTTAAAAAGGAGGAACGAAGATGGCAAAAGCAAAATATACCAAAGGAGCAGACGGATATTTCACAACAAAGACGTGGGACGGATCCTATAACCAGGACGGAACGAAACACAGGGTCACACTCCGGTCAAAAAAATCCAGCGCGGACCTGGAAAAACAGGTAATCGAGCTGAAGGCCAAGATCCGGAACGGAGATGCCGTGCGCGGATCAGATACACTGTTTTGCGAGTATGCTGCGGAATGGCTGGAAACCTATAAGGCCGTCCGGAGCACAAACACGCGGAAAATGTACCTCAATATTATCACGCATCACTTTCCTGTTCTGGAAGGGATCCGGCTCCAGGACATCCGTAAGCTGCACTTCCAGATGCTTATCAACTCCGCGATTGACCGGCCGCGTATCTGCCAGCAGATCCGGCTTACCTTCCGGCAGGTCATCCGATCCGCAATCTCAGACCACCTCTTGCCGGAAAGCGCCTTCCGGACGATCTGTGAGGGGATAGAACTGCCCAGGTATAAAGCAAAAGAGAGGCGTCCCCTGACTGATCTGGAGAAAAAAATGATCCCTAAAGCGGATTTCAGCCCTATGGAACGGACCTTTGTTTATATCCTCTACGGCTGCGGCCTAAGACGTGGAGAGGCACTGGCCCTCCGTAAAACTGACATATGTCTTAAAACAGCCGAACTGACCGTCAGACAGGCTTTTGAGTTTGATGGCAATAATCCCTCTCCCAAGTCTCCAAAGTCGGATAACGGCTACCGTACAGTCCCTATGCCGCCTTATCTGGTGATGCAATTAAAAAATTATATGCCCTCTATCCCTGGGGAATATCTTTTCCATAACCAGAATGCCCGGATCATGACACATACTGGATATACCAGGATGTGGCAGCGTATCGTGGACAAAATGAATGCTGCCGCTGGTGGAAACAAAAATATCCGTGTGATCTTTGGTCTGACGGCACATATATTCCGCCATAATTACTGTACGGAATTATGCTATCAGATTCCGGCAATCTCCACTAAAAAGATTGCCCAGCTTCTGGGGGACGATGAAAAGATGGTCCTGGAGGTGTATAGTCACATCGTGGATGAAAAAGAAAAAGCCCCGGACGTTGTTGCCAAGGCCCTGGCTTTATAGGAAAAAAAATCTGGGACATTTTTGGGACATTTCCCATCCAGAATGCCCCTCTGGGACACAAATGGGACATTTACTTTAGTCCAGAATCTCCCACATACGGTTACAACAAAAATGGCGGAAACCCGCATAAATACTAGGTTTTCCGCCATTTTATAATCATGAGACATCGGGGATTCGAACCCCGGACAACTTGATTAAAAGTCAAGTGCTCTACCGACTGAGCTAATATCCCATACAACTATTTAGTTGTAATGCCCAGAGCCGGAATCGAACCAGCGACACGAGGATTTTCAGTCCTCTGCTCTACCAACTGAGCTATCTGGGCATAAAAATTGCGGGGGCAGGATTTGAACCTACGACCTTCGGGTTATGAGCCCGACGAGCTTCCAGACTGCTCCACCCCGCGACGTTTCTTATATTATTATATACAATAAGTTTGAAAATATCAATACTTATTTTACTGGGCGGAGGTGGATTCGAACCACCGAAGCAAGTTGCAGCAGATTTACAGTCTGTCCCCTTTGGCCACTCGGGAACCCGCCCATATTGTCTTCAGCTCAATGAGTTTTTCGAGCCGATGATCGGACTCGAACCGATAACCTGCTGATTACAAATCAGCTGCTCTGCCAATTGAGCCACATCGGCACATTTAGTTGAAAAGTGGGGCCTATAGGGCTCGAACCTATGACCCTCTGCTTGTAAGGCAGATGCTCTCCCAGCTGAGCTAAGACCCCAGATATGAAATTGTTTCTTCTATTTAAGAAGAGCGACCCGGATGGGATTCGAACCCACGACCTCCGCCGTGACAGGGCGGCGCTCTAACCAGCTGAGCCACCGGGCCATCTGAAGGACTATGCCTTCAAAACCACATACTGAACTTCCGAAACCTTTTAAACAGCCTTTCTGGATAAGCCCTCGACCGATTAGTGACAGTCAGCTCCGTACATTGCTGCACTTCCACC
>NZ_JAOQJF010000003.1:0-23352 GCF_025567195.1 Alitiscatomonas aceti
GGAACAGGTATTAAATTTTTAAAAACAAGATATTCTGAAAAAGAGGAAGGAAAACAATTCATGCGTATGTCGTGATGCCGCTGACCTCCACATTGACATTGCCATCCGGCTCGATCTCCGCGCCCTCGCCGTCAAAGAGACTAATATCAAGGGCCACATAGCCGGCCAGCTCCTCGCCTTCTTCAAGCTTCTCCAAAAGAGCCGCCTCCACAGCGGCGTCCTGCCCCAGGTCATATACCTCCAGAGCTTCCGCCTGTTCCAGAGCGCCAGCGGTCTTCTCCCGGATCTGGATCTCCATGCTGCCCACCTCTGCGGATAGAACATTTTTCTTCTTCGCGTTGGAAGAGGTCATCATTTTTGGCGTTTTCTTTTTTTCCATTTCCAAAGCTGTGGACACGGTTTCTTCCTTCTTCTGTCTTGCTCTTCCAGAACCGGCTTCAACATTAGAAAACGCCGATATGCTGTTTCCAAAAACCATCCAAACCGCCAGAAAACCAGCAGTGCTTCTTTTCACTAATCGCTTTATATCGCTTTTCATTTCTCTCCTCCTCACCCTTTTCTATTTTCTTTTCTGCCTTCAGGAGCCCAGATACCGTCTGCCGGAGGTCCTGCTCCGTCCTCCATTACGATCCCCGCATCATAGGGCCGGCCCTTTGCATAACGCGGTCCATATTCTCACCCCCCTATCATTGATGTCCTGACCAGCTACGGTTCTGGACTTTTTACAGGCACAAAAGGCTGGAGTTCCTATAAAATAGATTATAGGAAGTAAAACGGCCATATCATAAAATTTTTGTATATAAATGTCAGTATTTCATATTGATATAGCCATTTTTAAATGATATAATCAAAGTTATTAGAGGGAGAAAGGCCTAATGTTGTACATAATCTATTTTATGCCGCGTTTTCATCCTAAGCCCCAGCTTTTGATCCCTTCACGTCTGATCATTCTTTCGTGATGAAACAGTCAGCTTCCTGTAAGCGTCTTGGTCATACCCGTTTCTTTTGTGAATACCGGAGGCTTCTCTGTAAGGGTCTTTTCCCACTGTCTTCCAATACGTCCATATGCTCGTCTCTAATGTAAACATCAATGGAGTTGTCCGCCTCCTGGCCTGCAAAGTGAGTCAATGAAATAAAAAAACCAGACCTTCTCACTTGAAAAGTCTGGTTTCAAAAATAATGCAGCATCCTGTCAATAAAAAATCAATGAACCTTGTTTAAATACTTTTTCAAAAAAAGGACTCTGCCAAAGCGGCGCGGGGCTCTTGTCCCCGGCCGCCTGCAGAATCCCCGTCTCCCTTTTCTCTTCCTACCGTTCTCTGAAGCTGCCGCACTCCGTCTGCCCAACAGCCCTGGCTCCGTCTCCCAGGATCGAGATCCTCTCTGCACGGCACTGATGATCGTCGTTATACAGGCAGTTCAGAACGTCGCAGTCCACCTGCAGCCTGGTTTCCGGCGTCTTAAACAGGTTTTTGAACAGGCCTCCGCGGTTTTCCTCAAAGCTTCCGCAGCAGGTATCACAGCTTTCCCTAGCATTGACTCCCTCCACCAGGATCCCCTGTTTACAGCAGCACTTTTCCGAGTTATGGACGCAGCTTGACACGGTACATTCCAGTCTCGTCATCGCATATACCTCCTTTTCCGTATTCAAAGGTAGTATACGCAGATTTCCGGCGTCCATTCCTCTACCGGTCGTTTACCTCTTCGATCCGCACCTTCAGCCGTTTCAGCCGCTCCAGGAGCATGGCGCTGTCCTTCATGGTGGGATAAAGCTTCACGATCTCCTGGCCTTTGCTGTCTATCAGCGTGTAATACATCAGCGAACCATTTTTCTTTTTCTTATGAAGCACCGCTTTTTTGATTTCCGTAAACGGCAGCTCCTTTGCGGCACTGAAGGCCGGGCGGACACGGATCTTTTTCCCGTCCACCGTGGTCTTCCATCTGAGCCCCCAGTAAGCAAAGGTCCCTCCGATCAGGGCGTTGATCACATAAAAGATCTTCAGCATTATATGTCCGTCCGTGACCGGATTGGCGTAAAAGCTCCCCATTGTGAGGATGTCCACAATACCGATCAGCGGGATCGCCATTGTGTACCGGATCTTCAGCACCGGAAGGTCCTCCAGGCGCGGCATTGTATCCTTTTTTATCTTAATTCCCATGATTTTCTCCTATTTTCTTATCTGGCTTTCATAATGGTCTTCTGGCATTTTTTCTCCAGAAAGGCTTTGAACTGGCTGGGAGTGCCCCTGTAAAAGCCAGCCTTTTCCACCGGGATCACCGTAGAACGGGTCCAGAAGATCATATAATACTGCTCTGTCTCCTTGATCCACGATACGCCCTTGTACCGGTAGCTGGTGGTGATCCCAGGATTTTCCAGCTGGAATGAATCCTCGTAAAAGGATACCGTACACGGCTCTCCCGCCAGACCGGAGCTTTCCATGATCATCTCCGCCTGGTTCCTTTCATCGGCATCCGGAGCGATCCTCTGTTTTTCCCTCCTCCTGTTTCCGTTCAGCTGGCCAAGGACGAGGACAAACACGCCTGCCATAAGAGCTGACTGGACGATCCGCTGCGCCAGCTCTTCCGCCGGAAAGGTCATGTAAAAAACAAAAAACGCCAGAAGCCCGAAGATCACATCAGAAAGATCCACCCTGGAAAGAAAATTCTTTTTTCCAGGCTTTTCTGCCGGCGCTGATTGTTTCGAGGCCAGTACCTGGTTATAATACATATCTTCATCATGCGTCATCCGCACAGCAAATAACGGTTCCATATCCATCACCTCACGGAGACAAACTCAGTCTTTGTCCCGCTTTTCCTTTCTAAGAACTCCCTAAGCTCCTCTGCAGTCCCCTTTTCCACATCCTCTTCCATAAAATACCGGACCACATTGCCCTTTTCTACCAAGACCAGCATTCCTGTAAATTCCAGGATCCGGCCCAGGTTGGAATAACAGACCCTGGACGCCTCGTTCTTTCCAATGACCTCATAGCAATCGTCAAAAAACCGATACTCCCAGTCATAATTCATATCTTTTTTTCCTGCCTCATATTGAAGATGGATGGTCTTCTTTGCGTCAAACCATGCCTTAAAGATGGAATACACACCTGCAGCAAAGATCAGAAACAGCACTACGGCAATGGCCGAAAACGTCCGTGCCACCATACCGTCAAAAACAAGGCCTATGGCCAGTCCCATGACCGAAGCCATCAAAAGCCCAGCCAGGATCCTGTTTCCTCCCGATTGGAAGCCCAGCTTCCTGACTCCCTTTTCCAGATGCAGAAGCTTTTTTTCCGTCACCTGGTGATGCACCAGAAACCTGGCGTCTTCTTCCCTGTTAAGTTCCATTTGAGATTTCCCCTCCCGGATATATTTTATTTTTCCGATCATTTTCTGATCAGATCCTCTGCGGATCCAGTCACGCGCTTTCTTTTTTCTTATTGAGCTCCGGCCACACAGTACGCAGCATGGTCCCATAGCAGGCCGCTCCGCCGATAAAGTTGGAGACCGGCTCTGCCAGAAATACCCCCATGGCCCCCAGGCCTCCCAGCCTTGGGAATAAAAGCGTCAGCGGCAAAACGATGATGACCTTCCGAAATATGGAAAAAAAGGTGGCCTGTTTGGCCTTTCCCAGGCCAATGAAGCAGGCCTGTCCCGAATACTGAAGAGACATCATAAAAAAGCCGAAAAAGTAGACCCGTACTGCCGGAATAGCCGCCTGTACCAGGGTTTCATCCCGGTTGAAGATGTGGATAAACGTCTCCGGGAAGATCGAGATCAGGATCCAGCAGAAGGTGGTAAAGGCAATGGTGGAAACTGATAAAAAACGGATGGCCTTTTTCACCCGGTCGTACTGTCCGGCTCCGAAGTTATAGCCCAGCACCGGCTGGGAGCCGCCCGTAAGGCCCTTCACCAGGTTTTCTGCGATCTCCCTCACGGAATGGATCACCGTCATAACTCCCACATACAGATCCCCGCCCCAGGTCTGGAGCGTTGCGTTGCAGGCCACCGCCACCACACTGTTGGTAAAGCCTGCGGCAAAGCTGGACATGCCCATGGAAACGATCTTCAGCACCCGGGCTTTTTTCAGCACCATGGTCTCCCGTTTCAGCCGCAGGATGCTCCTGTCGCTGAACAGGAACCTCAGCACCCACGCCGCCGATAAAAACTGGGAAATGATAGTGGCCAGGGCTGCTCCCCGGACATCCATGCGAAAACCGAAAATGAACACAGGGTCCAGGATGATGTTGGCCACAGCCCCCAGGAGCACTGTCTGCATCCCGATCCGCCCAAAACCCTGGGAATTGATAAAGGCGTTCATACCCAGCCCCATCATCACAAACACACTGCCCAGCAGGTAAATGGTCATGTAGGATTCCGCATAGGGATAGGTGGAATCACTGGCCCCGAAAAGATAAAGCAGCGGCCGCCGGAATACGATCCCCAGGATAGTCAGCAGGATCCCGCAGATCACCATGAGGGTAAACGCATTTCCCATGATGGCCTCCGCCTCCTTCTGGTTCCCCCGCCCCCGTTCAATGGAGCAGAGGGGCGCTCCTCCCATACCGAACAGATTGGCAAACGCCATGACCGCAGTAATGACCGGAAGGCAGACGCCAAGACCGGTCAGCGACAGGGTGGCATGCTCCGGGATATAGCCGATATAGATCCGGTCCACCACATTGTATAGGAGATTGATAAGCTGCGCAGCAGTCATGGGAATGGCCATTCCCATAATATTCCCCACCACGCTTCCCTTTGAAAAATCATTCTGCGCCGATGCCATAGTAAACCTCGATTCCGTCGTCCGTCCGACTTATTTCCCCATTATAGCTCAAATTTCCGTATGAAGCAATCACAGTTTTTCCCCAGTTTGTGACGGCTTTGTCAATCCTCCCCCTTTCACTGGACAGAACCTAAACAAAATGATATACTCCATTTAAAATATCGGGGGAGGAACAGCGTTATGATCGATGAAAAAGACCAGCTCATCAGCAATCTAGAAAATGAGGTCCGCCGTCTTCGGGATGAAAACAAGAAGCTGGAAGAAACGGTCCAGTGGATGCATGATCTGATCTGGCAGATGGTCAGAGAAAGAGAAGAACAAAAGGATGGAGAGATTTCCAGCCAGACAGCTGAAAAGCTTGCGGCGATCCATGCATGATAAAAAGACCTTCGGGAGCAGTCCCGGAGGTCTCTTTTTTATGCCATAGGCTTTTCAAAAATACGGATCACCCTATCCCCATCGATCTCCATAAAAAACGGCATTCCTGGCTTTCCATCCTCGTAGGTTTCCAGATATGCCTCAAAAAGAGCCAGCGTCGTAGTAGAGACCGTCAGGTCCTGTGAAGAATCGGAAGGGATAAAATCCCTCCCCCAGTCAATGAACGTATAGACCGCATCGTCAGCCAGTGTCAGCGGAACGGATTCCTCCTCCGGGTTATAGATATAGAAGCCGCCGGCCATATCTGCCTCTGTAAGCCCCAGTTCTCTGATCCTTTCCATATCGCTCTCTTCCACGTATTCCACCTGGTCGATCCAGACCGCTCCGTTTTCGATCTTCTGGATATAGCCGCAGAGGGTCTCCATCTCCTCCTGGCCTTCGGTCTCCAAAGAAAGCCCTCCTCCATTTCCTGCGGCTGTTCCCCAGTAATTGATCCCATCTTCGCCGATCAGTACTCTTCCATTAAATACTTCTGTATCTTTATCGTAGATGTGGTCTGTGATCCTGTATCTGGCCGTCCGGGCGTCGCGGATCACCACATGGAGCCGGTCCTCCGGGTCCGTCCAAACATCCGCCTCCGGTTCCCCCAACTGCACAGCCTCATCAAAAAATACATAAGCACCATCCCCGGATACAGCTCTTATGAGGAAGCGGCATCTGTCGTCCAGGAGCAGCTCTCCATGGTCCACAAGATCGGACTGGGCGAATTTCTGCAGGCGCCACTCCACATCCCCCAGGTAAAACGAAAGCTCTGCATACAAAGTCATGCCTTCCGGATCCCCTGTGCCTGTTTTTTCTGTCCGGATCCCGGATCCATCTGTCATAAGCGTACCCGCCCCGCTCCCAGCAGTCTCCAGATTTTCATCCTTTGCATCAGAAGCTTCGGATCCGTTTTCTATGCCGGCAGCCGTCTGCTCCGTCCCCGCGGCCGCTGCCGCATCTGCCTCCTTCGCACCGCAGCCGCCCATGACTGCCGCTGTCATACATACCGCAATAAAAAGTCTCTGTTTGTTCATTTTCCGCCTCCTTTTCCCTAAGCTTACTTCATGAAACAAAAAACGGATTTAAACCCATAAGGTTAAACCCGTCTTTTTCGTGGACCTGAGGGGAATCGAACCCCTGTCCGAAAACCAATCCCCTGTTCTTCTACTATCATAGTCTGTTCTTTGACATTCCCTCCCGTACCCGGAAACAGACATCCTGGTACGTTCAGTAGCTTCATCCTACGCCCGCGTGCTCAAAGCTTTGCACGTGTCGTTTCCTGCAATTAATGATGCCGGTTACCCGGAGTGCAGGTCCGCCGGGGCCGACAGCCGCCTAAATTAGGCTGCGTATGCTAATTCGTCGTTAGCGTTTGTATTTAGGTTTGCCATTTAACGCATCGCATGCGGATAGCTTCACCAGCTTCATAGCCCCCGTCGAAACCAGTACAAGCCCTTACTGGCGCTCTTATGGAGCATGATCATCATACCATCTTACAGGAAAAAAGTCAAGTCCGGGACAGCTCCAGCTCCACCACATCCTCCGCCGGGATCCTCGTTCCATCCTCCATAACGATCTCCCCCCGCAGCCAGTCCAGGTCTGTGACGGCTCCGCACTGTTTTAGATAAGCTCCCCCGCTCTTTTTCTGGTCCGGAAGAAAATATGTGATCCGGACCCCGGGAACGCGCCCACGTCTTCCGTCTGCCTTCCGGCTCTCCTCCAGGAGTCCCGCCAGAGAAGCCAGCTGCCGGTCCAGGGCCTCCCGCTCCGTTTCGTCCAGGATTTTCTTCTGGGATGTCAGCCGCGCCGTTTCCTCCACCGCATCTCCATAGCCCGTCAGGGCCGCAAAGGGAGAAAACTGGGCCGCCCGGTCATGAATGGACATCCGGGGATGATGGTCTGACACATGATGGGGAAGAGAAATAATGTCCTCATATTTTTTCATTCTGCCCTGTGACCTCCAATCTGCCGGTTCCGGTCCATGCCCGTGGCCCCCTCCTGTAAATTCATGCCTTTAACAATGGCGTTCTTTCCGAATTTCTGCCGGATCGTCAGCATGGCCTCCTGCATCCGTCTCTCCCGTTCCCGCTTTTCTGTTTCTTCCCGGGATGTCTCTTCCTCCAGGCCGAAATCGTCAAACAGGCTCAGCTGGCAATATGCCTCCTCCTTCCCAGCCTCCCTCTCATCTTTTACATGGATGGCGGACAGATACATCCGGCGGGTCAGAAGGGACGGGTCCATGATCCGGTCAAACAGTCTCGTAAATGCCTCCACGATCTGGTCCGAGGAGGACGTGGGGCGGCGCAGATGCTCCGTTCCATGGGCGGCTTTGGGGATCTGGCGGCCATACCGGTCCACGGTGATCTCCCCGCGGTATGCCTTCCGCCGTCCGGGATCTGTCAGATTTTCCCGGTCATAGCCCACGGTCAGCACCACCTGGTCTGTGACCAGACGTTTTTCCACCAGTTCCAGGGCCAGAGCGTCAGCCATCTCCCGGACCACGTTCCGCGTCTTCTGGAAATCGTAGGCATACTGGAGCACCTGACCGGCTCCCACGCTCTTTTCCTCCGGGCGGTAGGCCTTGATGTCCGCAATGGTACATGGCTCCCAGCCCCAGGCATGGTCGATGAGGAGCTCCGCGTTGATGCCGAACATCCGGTACAGCAGGTCCTCACAGTAAAACTCCCCAGGCTTTCCCAGAGAGCATCTGGCGATGTCTCCCATGGTGAACAGTCCGGCCGCCTCCAGCTTTTTCGCATATCCCCGGCCCACCCGCCAGAAATCAGTCAGCGGCCTGTGGTCCCATAAAAGCCGGCGGTAGCTCATTTCGTCCAGCTCTGCGATCCGCACCCCGTCCTGGTCCGGCGGCACCCGCTTTGCCACAATGTCCATGGCCGCCTTACAGAGATACAGATTTTCTGCGATCCCGGCCGTGGCCGTGATCCCTGTTTCCTTAAGGACCTCCCGGATCATCTTCATAGCCAGCTCATGAGGCGTCATCTTATATATAGGAAGATACTGGGTCACATCCATGAATACCTCGTCAATGGAGTATACGTGGATATCCTCTGGAGCCACATACCGCAGATAAATGTCATAGATCTTTGTGCTCTTTTCTATATACAGGGCCATCCTGGGCGGGGCCGTAAGAAAGGACACCGCCAGAGACGGATCCTTTTTAAGCTCCTCTGCGTCATAGGACTCCCCCGAAAGCCTGCCTCCCGGCGCGTTCCTCTTTCTGGCGGCGTTGACCTCCCTCACCTTCTGGTTCACCTCAAAGAGCCTGGGCCGCCCCGGGATCCCGAAGGACTTTAAGGCCGGAGACACTGCCAGGCAGATGGTCTTTTCTGTACGGGTCCCGTCTGCCACCGTGAGGCACGTCCGGAGAGGATCCAGCCCCCGCTCCATACATTCCACTGAGGCATAAAAGGACTTGAGATCAATGGCAATATAGGTATGGCGGCCATCCATGGACTTCCCTCCTTCCGGTCTGTTAGTACAGGTTCTTTACCTTAAAATCCTTTTCCAGCTCCCGTCTCTGATCCTTTTTGGCAATATCCGCCCGCTTATCATAAAGCTTTTTACCCCGGGCCAGGCCGATCTCCACCTTCACCAGGCTTCCCTTAAAATAGACCTGGAGTGGCACCAGGGTATAACCCTTTTCCTGGATCTTTCCCTTTAATTTATTGATCTCATACCGGTGCATCAGAAGCTTTCTCTCCCGAAGGGGATCCTTATTAAAAATATTTCCCTTTTCATAAGGACTGATGTGCATGCCATAGATCATCACTTCGTCGTTGACGATCCGCACGAAGGACTCCTTGACGCTGCATTTGCCCATGCGGAGGGACTTCACCTCTGTTCCTGCCAGGGAAATGCCGCATTCAAATTTATCGTCGATGAAATAGTCGAAATACGCCTTTTTATTGTTGGCGATCAGCTTGATACTATTCTTCCCCATAGATGTTTTCCTCGTTTCTGTCTGATTTTTACGCCCGGACGGAAGCCCCTGGCTCCGGAATCTGCATTTTCGCTCCCAAAGCCCTAAAACTCCCGCACCGGAAGGAAGTCGATGGTCTTTAAATACCGGTCCACAGCCACCACCTGGACGCGGATGGGCTGTCCCAGCTTAAACCGTTTTCTGGTGCGCTCTCCCACCAGCTCATAATGCGCTTCATCGAACACATAATAATCGCCGTCCAGTTCGCTTACATGGACCATGCCCTCCACCGTATCAGGAAGCTCCACATAAAATCCATAATTGCTGATCCCGGAGATGACCCCGTCAAAGACCTCCCCGATGCGCCGCTCCATGTACTGGACCTTTTTCGCCTTCTCCGTTTCCCGTTCTGCCTCCTCGGCCAGCCGTTCTCTGGAGGAGGTCCAGACTGCGGCCTCCGGCAGCAGCTTTCCATAGTGGGACAGCCGTTTTTCTCCCAGCCTGCCATGAAGGTTCTCCTTGATGATCCGGTGGATCTGCAGATCTGGATACCTGCGGATGGGGGATGTAAAATGTGTGTAGTACCGGGCTGCCAGACCGAAATGGCCCACGCAGTCCGTGGTATATTTTGCCTGCTTCATAGACCGCAGGGCAAGCCTGGAGAGCATGGCCTCCTCCGGCGTTCCCGCTGCCCGGGAGAGCAGCTTCTGGATCTCCTTGGGATGGACCTCCCCGTTTCCGATATGAAGGGAGTAACCGAAGTTGTTGATCAGGATCGCAAACCGGCGGATCTTTTCCTCATCGGGCTTTTCGTGGGTCCTGTACAGGAACGGGATCTGCTGCCAGTAGTAATCCTCTGCCACCGTCTCGTTGGCCGCCAGCATAAGATCCTCAATGAGCATGGTAGCCGCGTTCCGCTCCCTGGGGACCAGAGCCTCCGGCCGTCCCTTTTCATCCAGTAGGATCTTGCATTCCGCAAAGTCAAAGTCCACAGCTCCCCGTTCCATACGCTTTTTACGCAGGATCCCGGCCGCCTCATCCAGCAGACGGAACATGGAGCCAAAGCCCTCTGTTTCAAGGCTCTCATCTGTATTCCCGCCTGTGAGCACAGCATTCACCGCCGTATACGTCATCCGCCGGTCGATCCGCACCACCGTCTCACAGATCTCATGGCCGGTGATATTCCCTTTTTCGTCCATATCCATCAGACAGCTTAAGGCCAGCCGGTCGCAGCCGGCGTTTAAGGAGCAGATGCCGTTGGAAAGCCGGTGAGGCAGCATGGGGATCACCCGGTCCACCAGATACACGCTGGTGCCCCGCCGGTATGCCTCTGTATCCAGAGCGCTTTTTTCTGTCACATAATGGGCCACATCCGCAATATGCACTCCCAGATGGTAGATCGTCCGGCCGTCCTCACATTCCTTTGAAATGCTGACCGCATCGTCCAGATCCTTGGCGTCCTCTCCATCGATGGTGACCATGGGCACAGACCGGAGATCCTTCCGGCCCTTTTTAAGCTCCTCTTTTACGGTTTCCGCCGAAAGCTCCTCCGGGACACGGGCTGCTTCCTCCATGACCTCCTCCGGATAGGACTCCGGCAGGCCATAGGCGCGGACAATGGACAGAATATCCACGCCGGGATCGTTTACATGGCCCAGGATCTCCACCACCCGCCCCTCCGGATTTTTCCTCTTCCCACCGTAGGAGGTGAGCTTTACCATGACCTTATGGCCGGAGACAGCACCCATGTCCATTCCTTCCGGAACGAAGATATCCATGGTGATCCTGGGATTATCCGGGATCACAAAGCCAAAATGATTCTTTTTGCTCTTTTCATACATGCCGACCACCGTTTCGTTGGCCCGCTTCAATACCTTTATGACGGTCCCCTCCGCCCGGCGGCCGTTTCCTGCTTCCTCCACTGTCACCTGGACCGTATCTCCGTCCATGGCGTCTCCGGTGTTATCCGGGGCGATGAACAGATCGGACTCCCGTCCCTCCACGGATACAAAGCCAAAGCCCTTATAATGGGCTGTGAAAACGCCTGTCTCTGCAAAGATCTCTGCCCGGGCGTATTTTCCTTTTTTAGAAACAGCGATCTTCCCATCGGCCATGAGCGCCTTCAGCACCGCCTCCAGCTCTCCCCGGTCCTCCCTTGGAACACCCAGAAGGATCGCCAGCTCCTTCAGCTTCATGGGGACGTAGGCCTTGTCGTTCATTAAGGCCATGAGCGTTTCTTTTCTTTCTTTTAAAAGATTTTCTTCCATGAATCTCCTTTTTCATCTTTATTTTCAAATGGAATCCTGCTTTACAGGTTTCCTATAAGCCAAAAAACACTCCTGCATTTCATCTGCAAGAGTGTTCATCGTCTTAAAATACCTTTAAGTTTAATACAAGAGCCAGGACAAAGATCAGGACCGCCGCGAGCTTTGTAAATTTTTCCAGCTTTCCTTCCATGGAACGGCCTTTATTTTTGCCCCAGTATGTCTCCGCTGCACCGCTGATGGCGCCAAGTCCTGCGGACTTTCCTTCCTGCATCAGTACGATCACAGTCATTGCAATGCATAATAAAACAAATACGATTGTCAGAATGATTCTCAGCACACTTACACCTCCTGTTTACAAGCATGTCTATCATATCATAGGATGCCCTAAAAAACAACCGTTATTTCTGGAAATTTCCCTCCAGTTCCCCTTCGATCCTCAGAAGCTGGTTGTATTTCGCCGTCCGTTCAGAGCGGCAGGGCGCGCCGGTCTTGATCTGTCCCGCGTTGACAGCCACCGCCAGATCCGCGATGAAGCTGTCCTCTGTTTCCCCGGACCTGTGGGAGATCACAGTCCCGAAGCCGGCCTTTTTTGCCGTCTCAATGGCCGCCAGGCTCTCGCTTAAGGTCCCGATCTGGTTTACCTTTACCAGGATGGCGTTTCCGGCTCCGGACCGGATCCCCTTTAAGAGCCGCGCTTCATTGGTGACAAACAGATCGTCTCCCACAAGCTGGATCCGGTGCCCCAGGGTCCTGGTAAGGAGCTGCCATCCCTCCCAATCCTCCTCGTGGAGACCGTCTTCGATGGAGCATATGGGAAAGCCGTCGGACAGGCTCCGGAAATATTCCACCATCTCCTCCGCGGACCTGGAAACCGGGATCCCGGTCATGGAGCTTTCCCCGGGAAAATCATAGCGACCCGTTTCTTCATTATAAAGCTCGCTGGCTGCCGCATCGATGGCGATCTTCACGTCTGTCCCCGGTTCATATCCGGCTTCCCGGACCGCCCGCACCAGAAAATCCAGAGCCTCTCTGGAATCCTTAAGATCCGGGGCGAAGCCTCCCTCGTCTCCCACTGCCGTAGAGTACCCGCCTTCCTTTAAGAGACGCTTTAAAGTATGGTACACTTCTGTCCCCATCCGGAGCCCTTCAGAAAATCCGGACGCTCCCGTGGGCATGATCATAAACTCCTGCAGGTCCACGGTGTTGTCCGCATGTCTCCCCCCGTTTAAAATATTCATCATGGGGACTGGAAGGGTCCGTCCGCTGATTCCTCCCAGATACCGGTACAGCGGGAGCTTTAAGGCGCTGGCCGCCGCCCTGGCCGACGCAAGGGATACAGCCAGAATGGCGTTGGCGCCCAGGCGCTCCTTGTTTTCACTGCCGTCGGCCTCCTTAAGGAGCCGGTCGATGCGGCTCTGGTCCAGGACATTTTCAAAAAGCACCGCTTCCGCCAGCCCGTGGTTCACATGTTCCACAGCCCTTTTCACGCCCTTCCCCAGATACCTGTCTCCGCCGTCCCGGAGCTCCCTGGCCTCATGGCTTCCAGTGGACGCGCCGGAGGGCACGGACGCCCTTCCCACAGCCCCGCATTCCAGCTCCACCTCTGCCTCCACGGTGGGATTTCCCCGGGAATCCAGGATCTCCCTTCCTCTTACCTTTACGATCTCATAATCCATATCCATAAAAAAATGGCCTCCTTACAGCGTTTGGTTACTGTAAGGATAGCCATTTTTATCCTGTCTTATGCGCGGAGCTCGATGCCCATGGACTTTAATCCGTTTAAGATCTTATTCATGGCGCCATTGATCTCCTTTTCCTCCAGGGTGTGGTCCTTGGCCCGGAAGGTGATGGAATAAGCGACGGACTTATAGCCCTCCAGGATCTGGGAGCCCTCGTAAATATCAAACAGGTTGTAGCTCTCCAGGATCTTTCCGCCTCTCTGGACGATCATCTCCTCGATCTGGCCCACCAGGATGTTCTTGGGAACCACCATGCTCAGATCACGGCTCACTGCCGGATACTTGGCAATGCCGGTGTACTTGCGGTCAAAGGAGGTATGGGGCGTTACAGCAGGCATATCTAAAACTGCCACGTATGCCTTTTCTCCGATCTTATAATTATCCAGCACATCCGGATGTACCTCTCCCAGGTATCCGACCATGTCGCCCTCATAAAGGATGGCGGCCTGTCTGCCTGGATGGAGGAAGGCCTTCCCTGCTTCCGGATCGTAGGATACGCGTCCATGCATTCCGGCCTTATCAAAGAACTCTTCCACCACGCCCTTCATGGTGAAGAAATCGCCGTCTCCGTACATGCCCAGGGTAAACTGCATCCGCTCGTCGGGAAGCTCTGTTAAGGGCAGGCTCTTGGGAAGATATACGTTGGCCAGCTCGTACAGACGAACGTTTTTATTTCTCCGGTTGTAGTTGGTGGATAAGGAGTTTAACATACCGTGGAGAGGAAGGGTCCTCATGACACTGAAGTCCTCGCCCAGGGGGTTGGAGATCACTACGGTCTGTCTTGCGGCATCCTCTGCCGGAATGTTTAATTTATCGAATACCTTCGGGCTCTCGAAGGAGTAGGTCATGCCCTCGGAGAAGCCGCAGAACTCAGCCACATTTCTGGCGATCTGCTCCACACGCAGCTTGTAGGAAAGCTTTCCTGTGGTGGCCTCGCCGGTGGGGAGGGTGGTTCCGATCTTATCGTAGCCATAGAATCTGGCCACCTCCTCTGCCAGATCTGCCATGCAGTGGATATCCTGTCTCCAGGTGGGAGCCACGATCTCACCGGTCTCTTTATCGTACCGCAGTTCGATCTTTTCCATATACTGGAGCATGGTCTCCGGAGCAATGTCAGTGCCTAAAAGAGCGTTGATCTTTTCAGGCTGGAATTTCACCCTGGATTTCTCTGCCTTTACCGGATAAACGTCGATCATACCGCCTACTACCTCTCCGGCTCCCAGCTCTTCGATCAGCTGGCAGGCGCGGTTTACGGCCTCCTCGGCGGTGTTGGGATCCAGTCCTTTTTCATACTTTCCGGAGGCGTCGGTCCTTAAGCCCACCTTTTTTGCGGAAAGGCGGATATTGGTGCCGTCAAAGGTGGCGCACTCGAATACCATGGTCTTCACGTCATCGGTGATCTTGGAATTTTCGCCTCCCATGATACCGGCGATCCCCACTTCCTTCTCTGCATCGTTGATCATGAGCACCGTATGGTCCAGCTTTCTCTCCTGGCCGTCCAGGGTCTGGAACACGTCGCCGTCCTTGGCGCATTTCACAACGATCTCATGACCGGCCAGCAGGTCATAGTCGAAGGCGTGCATGGGCTGTCCGTACTCTTCCATAATGTAGTTTGTGATGTCCACGATGTTGTTGATGGGGCGGATGCCGGAGGCTGCCAGGCGGTGCTGGAGCCACTTGGGAGACGGAGCCAGATGGATGTTCTTCACCATTCTGGCGCAGTAGCGTTTGCAGAGGTCTGTATTTTCTACCGTTACCTTTAAGTAATCGTTGATATCCTCGCTGTTTCCGGTCTTTGTGATCACCGGAGCCTTGAATTCCTTTCCAAATGTAGCTGCCGCCTCTCTGGCAATGCCCAGGACGCTGTAACAGTCCACACGGTTGGAGGTGATCTCGTACTCGAACACGGTGTCGCGGAGGCCTAACAGGGCAACTGCGTCCTCTCCGGGAACCGCGTCTGCCGGAAGAATGTAGAGGCCGCTTTCCGGTGCGTCCGGATACATGTTCCGGTCAGAGCCCAGCTCCTCGATGGAGCACATCATGCCGTAGGAATCCACGCCGCGCAGCTTTCCGGCCTTGATGGTGATTCCGTCCTCGGGAAGGGGGCCGCCGTCGTGGCCGCCGGCGACTTTTCCTCCGTCTAAGACCACCGGGGCCTTGTCGCCCACATGGACGTTGGGAGCGCCGGTGACGATCTGGAGGGTCTCATCTCCCACGTTCACCTGGCAGATCACCAGCTTGTCTGCGTCGGGATGGCGGTCGATGGAAAGGATCTCGCCTACTACGATCTTTTCAAGATTTTTGTCAAGACGCTCGAAGCCTTCTACCTTTGTTCCGGTCAGGGTCATGGCGTCGGTGTATTCCTGGGCGGTCACGTCCAGGTCTGGAACATATGCTTTTATCCAGGATAAGGATGTATTCATAGTCTGTTTTCTCCTATCTGTGGTTGTGTAATCGATGATTTATGGTGCCCATGAGGGGTATGTGAGGATGCTTCCGGGATCGGGAAGGGGGGCTTCCCGCCAGGTCACCGTGCTTACTCGGATCGCGGTGCGATCCTCGTTTGGGGCGGGCGCCCCATAGTTCCGGAATCACTCTCCCGGCCGCTGGAATGCAGGCATTCCGCTTCCGGGATTGTGCTCCCCGCCAGGTCACCGTGCTTACTCGGATCGCGGTGCGATCCTCGTTTGGGGCGGGCGCCCCATGGTTCCGGAATCACTCTCCCGGCCGCTGGAATGCAGGCATTCCGCTTCCGGGATCGGGATTCTGGAACCGCACGGCTTGTCGGAATCAAAATTGTTTCAGGAATCTTATGTCGTTTTCGTAGAGGAGGCGCATGTCGTCGATCTCGTATTTTAACAGGGCGATGCGCTCTAAGCCTACGCCGAAGGCGAAGCCTGTGTATTCCTCCGGATCGATGCCGCACATTTCCAGGACATGGGGGTGTACCATACCGCAGCCTAAGATCTCGATCCAGCCGGAGCCCTTACAGAACCGGCAGCCCTTGCCGCCGCATTTGAAGCAGCTTACGTCCACCTCGGCGCTGGGCTCTGTGAACGGGAAATGATGGGGACGGAATTTTACCTTGGTATCTTCTCCGAACAGCTCTCTGGCAAACTCTGCCAGAGTTCCCTTAAGGTCTGCAAAGGTAATGTGCTTGTCGATCACCAGGCCCTCGATCTGGTGGAAGGAGGGGGAATGGGTGGCATCCACTTCATCGGAGCGGAATACACGTCCCGGAGCGATCATACGGATCGGCGGCTTCTGTTTTTCCATGACCCTGGCCTGTACCGGAGAGGTCTGGCTTCTTAAAAGGATACTGTCATTAATATAGAAGGTATCCTGCTCATCCCTGGCCGGATGCCCTTTGGGGATATTCAGTTTTTCAAAATTATACAGATCGTATTCTACCTCCGGTCCTTCTACCACCTCGTAGCCCATGCCCACGAAGATCCGCTCCACTTCCTCCAGGGCAATGGTGTTGGGATGCTTGTGGCCTGTATTGGCCTTCTTTGCCGGAAGGGTCACATCGATCACTTCCCGCTTCATCTGTTCCTCTCTGGCTTTTCTTGCCAGTGCGGTCTTCGTTTCCTCCAGCCGCTCCTCGATGAGGGCGCGTACCTCGTTGACCATCTGGCCCACCTTGGGTCTTTCCTCCGGGGCCACATCCTTCATGCTCTTTAACACGGTGGTCAGCTCACCCTTTTTTCCCAGATATGCCACCCGGATCTCATTTAACTTTTCCAGAGCGTCTGAAGCGTCGATCTTTGCCAGCGCTTCTGATTTGATCTTCTCTAACTGTTCTTTCATATGTTCCTCCATTCCAGTTTTTCAATACTTTTAGGAAATTTTCAAAAGACTGTCTTCTGCACGGTGCAGCGCGATTCAGCACGAAGTGCTTTTTTACTTGATAGAAATCTCTTATCAAATAAAAAATCCCCGATACGTTTCCTTTAAACGTATCAGGGACGAAAATTCCGCGGTACCACCCTAATTCCTGCCTCTGGCAGACACTTTCCTCTTCACCTAACGCGTGAACCACGTCACAGCCTACTTGCAGATCATATCCGTTTCAGCCATGCAGCTCCGGTGGGAAATTAGGCCTTCCTGTCTGAACCTGGGATGCTTCCAGCCGATGACATCCCCTCTCTGTCGGAAAACAGGCGCCCTGTACACCTTCCATGCCTTTTAAAAATTTAACTGCTGTTTTATATATTAGCCGCATCTTCCGGAAAAGTCAACCCCTTCCCCGCTGTTTCCTTCTGTAAAATGAAACCGTTCGTGCCTTAACAATTCATTGACACCTTCTGTTTTTTATGGCATTATTAACCAAAAGGAGGAATCAATTATGGATTATCTGACACTTACCATTGGAAAGCAGAAAAAAATCGCCCTTATTGCCCATGACAGCAAAAAACGCGAGCTCATTGGCTGGTGCGATGCCCACAAGGAGATCTTAAAGCACCACTTTCTCTGCGGCACCGGCACCACCGCCAGGATGGTCACCGATGCCACCGGGCTTCCGGTCAAGGGCTATAACAGCGGCCCCCTGGGCGGCGACCAGCAGATCGGCGCAAAGATCGTGGAAGGCGGGGTGGACTTTGTGGTCTTTTTCTCCGACCCGCTGACGGCCCAGCCCCATGACCCGGATGTCAAGGCCCTTCTCCGGATCGCCCAGGTCTATGATATCCCCATTGCCAACAATAAGGCCACCGCAGATTTCCTTATCACATCTCCGTTCATGAATTCTGAGTATGAACATACGGTCATCAATTTCCAGCAAAATATCAAGGACCGGGCCGGACGGCTGTAAAGCCGTCCATTTTATCCCTTCATCTTCGGCTTAAATACCAGGGAGCCCAGATACCCAAATACCAGGGCTCCGGAGATTCCCACGGCACTGGCCGTAAAGCCGCCTTTGAAGATCCCCAGGATCCCATCCTCACCCATGGCCCTGGCGATCCCCTTCCAGAGCGTGTTCCCAAAGCCTGTTAAGGGAACCGTGGCTCCGGCCCCGGCCCACTGGGCAAAGGGCTCATAGATCCCCAGAAACCCCAGGACCGCTCCTGTGACCACCAGGGACACCATGATCCTGCCCGGCATCAGCTTTGTCCGGTCCAGCAGAAGCTGCACCGCCGCACAGATCAGTCCTCCCACCAGAAATGCCCGTATATATTCCATTGCACATCCGCCTTTCTTTCCATTTTATTTACTTTCTTCCTTCATCCATGCGTTCCAGGACCACCCCATGGGCGATGCCTGGGACGCTTTTTCCTTCATTGAAGCTGACCGTGGAAAGCAGGGCTCCTGTGGGCATAAAAAGGACCCGCTTCCACTCTCCCTGCTGGATCCGGGGAAGGATATAGCCGCAGAGCACCGCAGCCGAGCAGCCGCAGCCGCTTCCTCCTGCGTGGGTATCCTGGGTGCTGCCGTCAAAGATCTCAATGCCGCAGTCCATGTACCGGCTTTCGATGTCATGGCCTGCCTTTAAGAGATAATCCAGCAGCAGTCTGCGGCCCACAGTTCCCAGATCCCCGGTGATGATCCGGTCATAATATCTCTCGTCCACTCCCAGGTCTTTGAAATTGGTGACAATGGTATCCAGTGCGGCCATGGCCATGGCTGCCCCCATGTTCATGGAATCCTTAAAATCCATGTCCACGATCTTTCCTGTGGTGATCCCGGCCACCCGGGCCAGCGGGCTCCCTCCTCCGCCTTTTCCCAGGACCACGGCCCCGCAGCCGGTGACGGTCCATGTGGCAGAAAGCGGCCTCTGGTTCCCATACTCCAGGGGGAAGCGGAACTGCTTTTCCGCCGATGCAAAATGGCTGGAGGCCGTTACCAGCACCCGGTCGGCAAAATCTCCGGCCACGGTCATGGAGCCCAGCTGAAGGCCCTCCCCCATGGTGGAACAGGCCCCGTAGAGCCCGAACATGGGGAATTCCAGGTCCATGCTCCCGAAGGAGGTGGCGATCAGCTGGGCCAGGAGATCGCCTCCAAAATAATACCGGATCTCCTCCTTATCCAGCCCGCTCTTTTCAATGGCCAGCCGTGCGGTCCTGGTCTGGAGCTCGCTTTCCGCCTCCTCCCAGGTCCGTTTTCCCAGCATGGAATCCATCTCGATCCGGTCAAAATATTTTCCCAGGGGCCCCTCCCCTTCCTTCTTTCCCACCACCGAAGCGGCAGAAAGGATCAGCGGAGGATCTTCAAATAACAGGCTGGCCTTTCCTCTTTTACTCGTTCCCATATTTCCATCGCCTTTCCATTTCGATTCTTTATCTTCCAGTATTCCCGGCTTTCATGGAAAATATGTCCCGGAGGAACGGGAGATCTGGCCGGGCCGCTCATGCCAGATCGTCAATGATATTCCTTGCTTCCACCCGTTCCTTTTTATCCGCCCAAAAGGCAGGATACATACTCATTTTGTTTTAATAAATTTTTACTGTTTCACAATTTCTAAATATCGGTCAAGCCGTTCATTTACATAATCCGCAACAAGCAATACCATATCATCGACCTTTCCGTCACGATAAAATGCATCAAAAGCATCATAATAGCGTTTACGGTCAGTAAACTTAACATTGATCGCAGGATAACCGCTACGGATCAGTTCAAGATTTAAGATCAAACGCCCAGTTCTTCCATTGCCATCAATAAATGGGTGTATCCCCTCAAATTCAAGATGAAAACAAGCAATGCGTTCGATTGGATGCATTGTCTTTTTTCGTTCTTCGTTTGCGGCGAGTAACTCTGCCAATTTGGTCTCAATGAGATATGGCTGCACCGGTTCAGTATATGCACCTGCAATGGTAACAGGAATGCGGCGATAGATACCCTTATCTTCCGGCCTGTTTATTAATACCAGTGAATGGATTGCTTTAATTTCCGTGTCCCGTAATCTTGTCTTATTTTGCGCAATATCTTCGATATAAAGGAATGCGTCACGGTGACCAACGGCTTCAAGATGATCTTTCAAAAGTTTACGGTCTATGGTCATTCCTTCAAGCACCATAGCTGTTTCTTTCAAAGTAAGTGTGTTTCCTTCGATAGCATTTGAATTATAGGTGAAGTCAACCATAAATTCCTCTCGCAAACGCTGCGTTTCGCCTGCAGTGAGCGGAGGCATGGCATCAAGTTTCACTTTTTTAACATCGATTTCAGTCAGTATATCTGCAAATCTGCCACGTTTTCTTTTGTTAGGCAGTTTTCGTTTGTCCAATGGCTTTTCGGTTTCTGCTGGTATCAAATATAACTTGCCTTTGCGGATAACCCCGTCAATTTTGCTGATGTGCGATAAAGAAGTAATAGAATGACCTTATTGGAGAAGGATTTTTTAGAAGAATCTGGAATGGAGATTGATTTAGGGCAAAAGAAATCGTATAATGAATAATATAAAATTGAATTATTTAGGTTACAATATGAAGTGAGGAATAGACTGATATGGGAAATATAAAAGCAGAAGAAGCAATGAAGGAATTAACACTGATGCTGTTATACCTCTCCCGCTTTACACAGGGAGAGAAGTTTCACGAAGCAACCGATTTTTATGCGTGGAAAGGCTACGATTTTGATATACTGAACGAATTGGACGATGCAGACTATATTCGGCAGGGAAATCATCCGTCCCATTCCAAATCGGTATATATTACGGAAAGCGGTATGGAACAGGCAAAAGAGCTTTTATCCAAATATGGTATCAGTGATTGGAAACAGGGGTGAGAAAATGAAGAACCTTTTTGAACGCACCAGTTCTAACTGGGTGCGGTATAGTGAATATGAATGGAGGGCGACAGAGGACGGAACTCTGTATCTCACGCCCACCAAGACGGCACAACCGAGTATTTATGATCCGCTGGCAGAGTATCAGAAAATTGTATTGGATGCCATCAACATAGGACGCATGGGTATGAGCAAAAAGCCGGATACCGAAATTCAGAAGGCTATCCAGCAATTTGCGGTGAAATACGGCTTGTTTGGACTGATGACTGCGCTACCTACCACACCAAACTTTATGGAATATGAGGCGGTGTACCTGCCGAAAAATCACTTCATCAAAGAAGAAACTATGTCCACTGAAAAATATCTGGCACTGTTCTTTCCATTTGACAAACTGGATGTGATCAAGCGTGGGATCGAGTCCATGTGGAACATTCAGAATGACCGTGTTATGATGGCATTGGCTTTGACCATGACAGACAAGCCAATGGCTGTCAACATGAGCTTTCAGCGGGAATATGCGGAGCGATATGAATGGATGAAACAGCAGTTCATTGACTGGGCGTTTACCTATATCAACAGTTTCCTTTATTATGAGGATTATGATACACTGAACGATGAAACCCGGCAGATGATGCAGCAGAGCATGGCAGCTTTTGGCGGCATCGCTCCAACCTATCATATAGCTCTTTTGGATAAGCCGACGATTATTTGGGATTTTCACTCTCTCATGCTTGGAGTTCAGATGATGTTCAGCTTTATGCTGACCGACAGCGAAAACCCGATTAAGCTTTGCAGGCATTGTACCAAAGCCTTTGTCGCAAGCAGACCAAGTGCTGTGTTTTGCAGCCCTCAGTGCAAGAATAAGCATAATGTTTACAAAAGCAGAGCGAGAAAAAACAGCTCCGATAAGGAATGATTGGATGGTGATACATAATGGCTGAAAATAAGAATACAAAATTGCAGATCCGAAACAGCACGGTGGATTTTCTTGTATTTACAAAGGATGCCCACGAGGATGGTATTGAAGTTCGTGTTCAGGATCACGATGTATGGCTGACACAAAAAGCGATTGGACAGCTTTTCGATGTAGACAGAAGCGTTGTCACAAAACATTTGAAAAACATCTATGAAAGCGGCGAATTGTCCGAGGAATCAACTTGTGCAAATTTTGCACAAGTTGCGGATAACGGAAAAACCTATCAATATAAGTTTTATTCGCTATCTGCCATAATTGCCGTTGGCTACCGTGTCAACTCCGGCAGGGCAACACAATTCAGGCAATGGGCAACAAAAGTGCTGGATACCTTTGCGAAACAAGGGTATGTTTTAGATAAGAGCAGATTGATTAACGGTCAAATTTTCGATGAGGATTATTTTGAACACTTAATTTCTGAGATACAAGAGATTCGAGCCAGTGAGCGCCGTTTCTATCAAAAGATTACAGACATCTATGCTACTGCCGTCGATTATTCCTTTGATAGCCAAATCACGAAAGATTTCTTTGCGACAGTACAGAATAAGATGCACTATGCCGTTCATGGAAATACCGCAGCGGAAGTCATTGTAGCAAGAGCAGACCACACAAAAGAACATATGGGATTAACCTCATGGCGCAACGCTCCTGATGGAAAAATCGTAAAAGCAGATGTGTCGATTGCAAAGAATTACTTATCCAAGGGTGAAATACAGGAGCTTAACGAGATCGTTACGATGTATTTGGACTACGCTACAAGACAGGCACGGCGGCATATTCCCATGACGATGGCAGATTGGGCTTCCAAACTGGATGCATTCCTGCAATTCAACGATGCGGAAGTCTTACAAAACAAGGGTAAAGTCACAGCCGCAATCGCAAAAACCTTTGCAGAAAGTGAATTTGAGCAGTACCGTGTCATTCAAGATCGTCTGTATCAAAGTGATTTTGACCGTCTTGTTGCCAGCACAGAAGAAAAAAACGACTAACGACAGAAAATCCCATTATCAGCCATATCATAGCCGATAACGGGATTTCGTTTAAGCATATACAAGTTCGGTTAAAATAATTTCCTCCGCACGGTTACGGATACTGTTCATACGGCGCACCCATTCCATTTGGTCAGCCGCTTTGAGTGTTTCGGTTACGCCCTCCTGCTCCGACATAGCGAAAACAATAATTTCCATGCGCTCGTTGCAAGCTTGGTCAATTTCGGCTAAGTGCTTGAACAATGCGCCCTCCAGCACATAATTGTTGTAGAGAATTTGACGATGTTCTTTTAGATTGCTGTGGCGCATACGCCCGTATTTGCCGATCTGATATTCGCCGTCATCCGGCAAAGTAATGTTGGGAATGAAATAATCGCCCACTTGACGGTATGTTCCGCCCATTTCTTCAAAGATAGATTTCATAAAGTTCAGCTCCTTTTGCGTTGATTTCCATCGGTTATAAGGCTTTTTTTGACTCCTTTCTTACAACTGCTTTTCAATTCACCACAAATGAGCCGCAGT
>NZ_JAOQJF010000003.1:23602-170155 GCF_025567195.1 Alitiscatomonas aceti
GGTCAAATCGCCGTTTTTTGTGTAGCAGCTTCCGCTTCCAGCACTTTCATCATCTTGTCGGCTGCGGTATCGGTTGCGCCCTGCTTGAAGAAGCCGGAAACGGTAAGGACGGAGTTGCCCATGCGGATTTCCGTCACACAGTCCGGGCGGCGGTCACGCCCGAAACAGGTCTTTCCCTCTGCAAAGTAGAATTCCTTGCTCACATACCAGTACCGACACTTTCCCGATTTGCCAAAAATGGGCGCAAAAAAAGCAGCAAATCTTTTTCGGATTTACTGCTTCATGTGGCGCTGCGGTGCGGCGGGATATTCAGTTTTTATGGTAGTTCAGTGTGGCAAACCGGAAGTTATATGCCAATTTTATAGACTTTTAACTATATCGTATCTATTTTTTTCCAATCAATATTTCCATACTTAGTCAAGTACTCTTCATCACAATGTGCTGCCTCTAACGTTGCGAAAAAAAGTTCATGATCACTATCACCGGGTGTCATAGACGCAACTACTTTACATTCTAAGTTTACTGGACAGCCCATTAAAATCGGAGCATTTACCTTTTTACCTTTTTCCCAAACAAGATTTAGTGCTTCAAATTTGTCTTCATCCCTCCCAGACTTTGTTCCAAGGTAAAAATACTGTTTCCGCATTTCCTCTGTTGGCACATTAATCACAAACTCTTTTGTCTCCTTAATAATTGGATAAGAGAATTTTTCTGGCATAATTCCAATCATCAGCATACATGGACTTCCAGAAATCATAGCAGCACTACCTACTGCTAAAGCATTGTTACGACCTTCCTTATCACAACAAGATACAATCAAATTTGGCATTGGAATCAATGCGGAAGCAATTTTTGTCATTTCTTTCTTCATAAAAACTTTCCTTTCTTTTTTCTGAGCTTTTCAGTATAATGAAATTGATAAAAAAAATAGTAGCATTAAGGTTACTATATCACAATAAACACAATCTTGTCAATCGGAGGTGCTTTTATTTTGAATAGCGATTTTGATAGTAAATCTAAAATACAACAGACCCAACAAGCTCTTTTATGCCTTCTTCCCGAATGGAATTACCAGATTACAAAACCATTCAAACAAATGCTTCCTGATGGTGTCAGTATTGAAATGTATTACTGTCTGCGTGTTTTACAGCATTTAGGTGGATCTGCAACTATGACTGAGCTTGGTCAATTTACAAAAATGCCAAAGCAACAGACCACAAAAATGGTTAATCGTCTGTACGCACAAAACTTTATTATCCGAAAAACTGATTTTACAGACCGTCGATTTATTCAAATACAGCTTACAGATAAAGCCATACAATTTCTGAATTACATACTGTCGGATAATTCCCAGTGTTTTATGGAACTGCTACGCAAAATTCCAGATGATCGGTTAGATGATTTTATTGCTTCTATTCAAACAATTTCTCAAATCTTATCTCGCTCTGTTTAAATCAAAGCTGTTTATTGATTCTGCATCAGACTCTATAGATGCCGGACACATTACTGTTATAGAAAGCGTAGGGTATTACATAATTACCTTTCAAAAAATAGGCAGCCATACACTGTAGTGCATGACTGCCTTTCAACAAACCAAGATTTGCAACTTATTACTTTTATGTAATTTTCTTTGTATAAAAAAGACAAGTTAACGGAACTTGCTTTTTTTCCAAATCAAGAACAATTTGTCGCTCCTCTGACCGTTCAAAACCTCTATGCTCATAAAATTGATAAGTGCAAGCATTGTCTGTGTATAAATAAATATGCTTTCCTCTTTCGTCTTTTTCAAATGCAGACAGTAACGCTGTTCCAATACCTTTAATTTTGCAATCAGGGTCAGCGGCGAAAAAAATTATCTCTCCATCGGGATTGTTCTTTTGGCAAAAAGAATTATACATATCCTTATTTGCTTCGTCATATTCTCCAACACCTTTTCCTGCAACAAGATGTTGAAGCCAATCGAATATTTTCACATAGATTGCTTTTGGAATGCTATAATAGCGTTTCGTTTCATTCTTCATTTCTGCAAGTAAAACACCTACAAAAGTGCCATCAACATAGGCACCATAAACTTTTGTTGCACGATTTAATTCCATGAACCAAAAATACTTTGCATACAAATCTAAAATAATTTTGCTATCCATATACCAATCTAAGTGCATTCCTTGGATTGCGAATTTCTGTGCTTTTTTATAATCTTGTCTACGGATTTCTTTTATTTCAATCAATAAATCCACCTCTACAACTTCTAATTTGCTAAAATGATTTTATCATATCATCAATCCAAACTCAACGGTCAAGCCGGAACTTGAACAGGCTTTCAATCAGCTTTGTTGTGATGTAGTCCTCCATATCAGAGTTATAATAGCCGTTCATTTTGGAGAAATAGCGGATATATCCGGCATAGCGGTCAAGGACAGCCTGTATCACTATGGGGTCGCCCTCATGTGCCTTTATAATCGTGTCATAGGGGAGAAGTCGGTTACTCATGGGACAACACCTCCATTTCCTCTTTCAGCCGCTTCAAGGCAAGCTGGATATGCCGCCCGATTGTGCTGCGTGTCCAGCCGCTTTGTTCTCCGATTTCTTTCTGCGTCAAGTGCTGGAAGTAATACAAAAAGATTTCCTCCTGCGTCTGTTCCGGCAGTCCAGCAAGAGCCGCCGCAAGGGAACAGCTATCTAAAAATATCGTCTGCCCCCGGACAGAGAACGGATAAATTTCGCCATAGTCCGGCACTTGAAAATACTCGTCTGTGGTGCTTAGTGGGACAAACTTTTCTTCGGTCAAATATTCAAGGGAGATTTCCTGTTTCCACCTCGCTGCCAGCATACGGGCAGCGTCAAAGGACGCATGGCGAATAACAATCCGGCAATAGGTATCATGGGTATCGCGGATATGTTCTTGATAGGCTTCGTACTCAGTCATGGAAAATCCCCCTTTCTTCGATTATGGGAAAGGGCGGCAGCACTTTTTGCTGTCGCCCCTTGATTACCCACCAGCAAGGACAGGCGGGGCTGTCAACGGTGGGCGTAGCCCATTTACTTGCCGTTGACTGGCTCGGCTGGATTTGCTATTTCTGCTTCTTCTTCAAACAGGAAAGGAAACTACAAATTGCTGTGGCACACTGTTCCACACCGATTGAACTATCAATCAACAAGTCATAGTTGTGGGCTTCTCCCCAGCGCATATCGGAAATACTGTGATAATAGGCAGCTCTCGCTTCATCAGAGCGGCGAATATTTTTAACAGCTTCCGCTTGGGTATCTCCGTACACTTCCATAACCTTGTGGGTACGATATTCTTCCGACGCATAAATGAAAATTTTTACCACATTTTCATAGTTCCTCAGAACATAATCGGCAGCACGCCCTACAATCACACAAGAGCCTTGGTCTGCTATTTTTCGTATAATCTGTTCCTGTGCGGTAATCGCCTGTTGAACAACGCTTGTACTTAGGTACAAATCATGCAAAACCCCCGGCGAATTTGTATTAAGGTCTGAAATAAATTCCTTGTGCAAACCGCTTTCTTCTGCTGCCAATGCAGCCACTTCTTTGTAGTAAAACGGGATATTCAATTTCTCTGCAATCACTTTTCCGACTTGTTTTCCAGCAGAGCCATGTTCTCTTGCAATCGTGATAATAACACCCTTTTGGGACGGTTTCAGTGCCGATTTTACAAGCGGGACAGCTTCGGTGAATATTTCGCGCTATGAGAGCCATCGATACGCTTTTGAGATCCACCAGTACACACAAGTGATCCACCCTTGATCAGTTCATGCAATAGATCCGTCCCGATGCTGAAATGCCAGGTTTTTACTTCAGCTTTTCTTTTGTAGAATCTTTATTGGAGAAATAGTCTCCGATTCTACGAAAGGAGGCCGAAAACATGGCCAAAAAGATTAATGTGAAGCTGATACTGGAGCTTCGCAGTGCCGGGATGGGACGGAATGCAATCGCCACTAGCAGGCACATTTCCAAGAATTCTGTCGGTGATGTGTTCCACATCGCTGACAGGATGGGCATATCCTATGAGGACATCGCACAGATGGATGAGGATGCGGTTTACCGCAAGTTTTATCCGGACAAGTTTGCCCTGGAAAACCTGTATGACAAGCCAGATTACGAGTATGTCCACCAGGAACTGAAACGTACTGGGGTGACGCTGAAGCTCCTTTGGCAGGAATACTAGGACAAATGCAGGGCATCTGGCAACATTCCCATGGGATATACGAAATACTGCCAGGGCTACAGCGAATACACGATTATAAACAAGCTTACGAGCCACTTGGAGCATAAGCCCGGCGCTGCCGTGGAGGTAGATTGGTCAGGGCCTTCCATGGCCTATGTCGACACTTCCACAGGGGAGATCGTAACCGTATACCTGTTTGTAGGAACCCTGCCATACAGCCAGTACTCCTATGTGGAACCCTGCCGGGACATGAAGATGGACAGCTTTATCCGCGCCCACATCCATATGTATGAATTTTTCGGCGGGGTAGCAACGCGCCTTGTCTGCGATAACCTGAAGACGGGCGTTGTGTCCCATCCCAAAGAAGGGGAGGTCGTCCTGACTGTGGATTATGAAGCCATGGGCAGCCACTACCAGACAGCCATCATGCCGGCAAGTATCCGTAAACCCAAACAGAAAGCTTCCGTGGAAGGCACAGTGGGGAAGATTGCAACAGCGATCATCGCACGGCTAAGAAATGAGGCTTTTTACAGCTTTGAGGATCTGAAAGCTGCCGTTGCAAAAAAGCTCTACGGATTCAACCACGAGAGTTTCCAGAAACGTGAAGGGAGCCGCTACGACTCTTACCTGGATGAGAAGCCGTTCCTGCATCCACTGCCGTCTGTCCCTTATGAGATCGCCACGTGGGTCTATGGAAGAAAGGTAAACATTGACTACCATGTCGTCTTTGAGTATAACCGGTACTCTTGTCCTTACCAGTACGCCAGGAAGAGTGTTGACTTGAAGGTTACGGATAGCACCGTGGAGATCTACAGCGGTTCTGCCCGCATAGCCACGCATAATCGCTTCCCGTCTGGTCGGAGGAACCAGTATTCTACCCATCCGGAAGATATGCCGGATAAGTTCAAGTTTTCCCCATGGGATGATATCCGGATCAAAAACTGGGCAAGATCCATCGGCGATTATACAGCACAGGCGATTGACCGTATCTTTGAGGGGGTTCCCATAAAAGAACAGGGCTATACCCCTGCGCTGGCTGTCCTGAGACTGAGCAACAAATACTCCGAAGCACGCCTGGAAGCTGCCTGTGAGTTTGCCATCACCAGCGGGATTAAAAAGCCCCGTTACCACCATCTTAATTCGATCCTTGCATCCAATCAAGACAAGATTTACGTAGAGCGCAAAAAAGCAGATGCAAAGGAACATTCCCAGATGGGATACCTGAGGGGGAGCAGTTATTACGGAGGTGACAATGATGATCAATGAAGAGACCAGGCGCAAGCTGCGTGAAATTAATCTGGGTGAGGCAATCACGGGGCTGGAGGTACAGCAGGCGGATCCTGCGACAATAGCTCTGCCCTTCGACGAAAGGATGCAGCGGCTGGTGGATTACATCTACCAGGAGAAATATAACGGGAAGATACAGCGGCTGATCAAGTCAGCGAAACTTCGTTTTCCGCAGGCAAACCGGCAGGGAGTTATCTACGCCAACCGCGGATTAAACAGGGAACTCATTGAGAACCTGTTCAGCGGCCAGTACATCGATTTGCATCAGAGTGTCATCCTCCAGGGATTTACCGGTTCAGGGAAGACCTACTTAGCCTGTGCCCTGGGAAAAGAAGCCTGCCTGAACCATGTCAGGGTACGGTATGTCAGCCTGCCTGACCTGTTAATGGAGTATGGGGACTCCACCATAGTTGCCGGGAATCAAAGGAAGCTGCTTGAACGCTACAGCCGGATACCTCTCCTGATACTGGATGAGTGGCTTGTGTCCGACATATCAGATGCGGAACTCCACTTCCTGTTTGAGCTTATGGAGAGGCGTTCTGATACAACATCTACCATCTTCTGTACGCAATATCGTAAAGATGACTGGGTGAAACGTCTGGGCGAAGGAGTTCGGGCAGAAGCGATTGTAGATCGCTACGCATACACTGCTTTCTGGATTGAGACCGGCAGCACTAATATGCGGGAATACTGTGCTAAGCATAAAATGTAAAAACATATCGGCGGATCCCAAAAGCGTATTGCTGGGTCTGAGAGAAAAATCAATGGGTCTGAGCAAAGCTCAGACCCGGATCCCTTGGCGCGAAATAATCACTCTGGGACCGCCCGGAGAAACTGACACAGACAGCCAGGAAAGAGATTGCATCTTTCCTGGTTTTCGTTTATTATAATAAATACTAATTTTAAATTTTGACTTTATGTTCGGAGAAAGGTACAGACCCCCATGGCATGAAAGACGTATCCCGTCCAGGAGAGGGATACGGAGGGCGGTTCTGGATGTGATGCCGTTCCTGTTCCCGGAAACGGCAGATGAGAGGCTGATATTCAGATCCATGGTGAAATGGAGCACATCATGGCCCTGGCTGGCGCATGGGCGGATGCTACGACAACTGATAAGGAGGAATGACTTATGAAGCTGCTGGAACAATGCCAGAAATGGAATGAGGAAGATGAATTCCAGAAGATCATAGACACGCTGGAGGCCATCCCTGCCGGGGAGCGCACGCCAGAGATGGACAGCGAGCTGGCCCGGGCATACAGCAATCTGGCGGAGCCGGGAGACCGGGAGCTGTTCCAGAGGGCCATCGGCCTGCTGGAGCCCCATGAAGCCCGCCCCGGCGATACGGATCCCCAGGAACTGATCGACAACTGCCGCCGGTGTCTGGCTCTGCCGGGGTTTGAGAAGAATTTCCGGCAGCGGACAGAAGAGGCCTGGGCAGCTTTTGCCGGGATCGAGGCAGAGCTTTGCCGGATCATGGATACGGATGGGATGCGGGAGAGGGGAGAAGAACTGGTGGAGAAATGCCAGAAAGCCCTGGAGCTGGCCTTCTGTTCCCCCTCCTTTGAACTGGGCGTTGGCGGGGAGAAGTATGAGCTGATCCTCAGCGCCGACGGAAACCGGTCGGCCCTGTTCCCGCTGGTCTATTTCCAGCGCCGTGCGCCGGAGTCTGTGCTGGAGCACTGGAATATCCTGGTGGGACGTCAGCCCTCAGCGGGATTTTCTCTCCAGGCCGGGGAGCTCCAGGTGCAGGCGGAGGACGTGCTGGTCTGGACAGAGCCCAGGGAGGACAGGGTTTCCCTGGCTCTTTACTGTGAGAAGCTCCTGCCGCTGATGAAGGCGGAGGAAGATAAGGTATGGTGGCTGCTCTGTACCCTCACAGACCAGGTGCTGGGGGAGGTGTCCTCCATTGCTCTCATCCATGATCTGGATATTGCAAAACAGCCCAGGTCTGGAGCGGCGGTTCTGCTTTCTGAGCTTCCGGGGAAGCTTCGGGATATGGGATATACACGATGGGACGACGCCGGGGATTATCTGGAAAACAGCTATATTGTCTATGAGCTGGAGCCGGTGAAGGAACCCGAGGCCGACTGGCGTCTGGATGTGGGGGCCGGTTCAACCCGCCTGCCGGTCCTCATCAACGACTACATGAAGGCTGAGAGCGGAATCATGGACGATTACCACAGGGACGGTATTGCGGCCGGATTCCTGTGTTATCCACTGGATGGCTTTACCGGGGAAGGACGGGCGGAGGAAATTTTAACGTTCCGGGACGCCTTGCGGGAGTCGGTCCGGGAACATGTGGGAGAGGATGCAGTGACGTTTCTGGGAGGGGCCACCGGCCTGTATTACGGGTATCTGGATCTTATAGCCTGGGATCTGCCCGCTGTCCTGGATGCGGCCAGGGATTTTTTTGCCGGAACAGATCTGGCCTGGGGCGGATTCCACGTGTTCAGGAGGGATGTGGGGGCCGTCCGCCTGTGGGAACAGGAGGGAGAGCCCCAGGTGGATGCGGAGACCGGTTCCCTGCTTTCGGTCCAGGACATTGAAACGCTGGGATCCTTTGAGGATGGAATATCGGGGTATTTTGGGAAAATGCTCCAGTGGCTGGAGGACTTTATCGAGCGGGGCGTGGAGACGGGACGGTTTACCAGCCGGCAGGTCAGACAGGATTTTAAGATCGCCCTGTGGTATTCCTATGCCTGCAACAATCTGGATGAGTACAGATATTATTATAAGGCGGTCCAGTGGATGAAGGATTCAGAGAAAAACGCCGGGGGCTGTGCCACATGGTACTACCGGTACTCGGTGGCCCTGATGTACTGCGGCCGGCTGGAGGAGGCCCTGGATTATGCAGAAAAGGGGATCCGGGAGGAACCGGATTATCCATGGATCTGGCTGCAGGCGGCCAAGCTGCGGTCCCATTCCGGCGATAAAGCCGGAGCATTGGAGGCCGTGGCCCATGGTCTTAAGCTGGAGCCGGGCGATCATGAGTTCCTGACGCTCAAGAGAGAGATCGAGGCCGGGGAGCCGCTGGAGCGGATGGAATACCACTGGATCGATCCCGGAGCCGACCGGAATCTCCAACAGGGCCTGGATGAAGATGCCGATGAGAAGCAGCGGTCCATTTCCTGCATTACCGTCAATAGGGAAGGACTGGAACGGTTCTGGAATATTTTCGGGCCGAAACCAGAGCAGTATGCGCCAAACGGGCCGTTTACCCAGTTCCCTTATATAGTAAACGGACAGACCTTTGATCTGGTATTCCAGATGAACGAGGCTGGTATGTCCAGCCTCAGCGCAGACTGGCTGGAGCGGCTGGCGGGCTGGCTTAAGGAGGGGAGGTGGCTGGAACGGAACCACCCGGACGGCCGATTGGCCCGTCTGGATACGGTGCTGGTGGGACTGGATTATCATATGAGCCTGGTCTATCATCTGATGGAAGAGGACGAATATTTCCAGATATTCCTGCGTCCGGACGGGACCGAAAAGGAGGGCGCGTTCTGGTCCCCGGAGGAGAGCGGCGGGCCGGAGGTTTATACCATAGAAGAGATGGAAGCGGTGGAAGAGCATATCCAGAAGTATTTTGGGGAGATCGAGCATGTTTTCCATGAGCTGGTCTCGCCGGATATCCATGTGGACATCTGTGTGGTCCCTCTTGACAGGGAGCGGAATTATTATACGCTGGTCACCATGGGCATGGGAGCCCGCCAGATGCAGGTCCCGGAGGAGCTGGCGGAATACCGGCTGGAGCGGGCAGAGCTGGCCATTGCCCTGCCGCCGGACTGGAGACTGGACGAGGAGTCCATGAAGGATGAGCGGTGGTACTGGCCGGTCCGCCTGTTAAAGGTACTGGCCCGTCTGCCCATCCAGTCGGATACATGGCTGGGCTGGGGTCACACCATGGACAATCAAAGGCCCTTTGCGGAGGACACAAAGCTCTGTGGCGCGGTCCTGGCAGAGCCTCAGAATATCCAAAAGGAGGGCTTTTTCTGCCATCTTCCCGGCGGAGAGGAGATCAACTTCTACCAGGTCATCCCCCTGCACCGGGAGGAGCTGGAGTATAAGGTGGAACACAATGCGGAGGCCCTGTTGGAAAAGCTTGCGGAGGCGGACTTTGTAGTCCATCCGGACCGGCCGGCAGATCTTTTATAAAAAACTTTTCAGAACCCCTTGACTGTACTGTTGCTGTACGGTTTAAAATGACCGGGTGATCAGAAAACGGGAACAGGAAAGGAAGCGAAGAGATGAAAAAGATACATAAATTGGGGATGACGGCTGCCTGTACAGCCATTGCGGCCGGAGCACTGTGGCTTTGCTTTGGAGAGAAGATAAAGATCCTCCACACCTCCTTAAAAAGCTTTAAGGATGAAAACCTGGCGTATACCTTCCAGCATACTCCGGAGATCCAGCCCACAAAGAAAATAAGCCGGGGAGACAGTCCCTTCCAGTTTCTAAAGGAAGAAAACGTTTTCCTGGCGGACGGCTTCCGGTTTAAGGGCAGATTTTATCCCACAGAGGGATTTCTTGAGAATACAAAGACCTCGGCCTTGCTGGTGGTGAAGGACGATGTGATCAAATATGAAAAATATTTTTATGGAGGCAATCCCCAGACGCTGTTTTCGTCCAATTCCATGGGAAAATCCTTTGTTTCAGCTCTGATGGGGATCGCAGTAGCTGAAGGCGCTGTTGAAAGCATCGAGGATCCCATTGGAATGTATGTCCCGGAGTTTGCAGGGACGGATCTGGAGTCCATTCCGATCCGCGCCTGCCTGCAGATGGCTTCCGGGATCGATTTCAATGAGGATACGGATATGAGCCGGTTCTCCATGCGCACCCTCATGGGCACACCGTCCATGAAGGTGATCGCAGACCATGGGGTGCAGGAGGCGCCGTATACCCACCGCAGATATCAGAGCATTAATACAGAGATCCTGGGTCAGATCATTAAAAATGCCACCGGACGCAGCCTGGCGGAATATATGGAGGAGAAGCTCTGGAAACGGATCGGCGCAGAGCAGGACGCATACTGGACTCTGAGCAACGGGACGGAGCTGGCCATGGGAGGCTTAAGCGTCTCCCTCAGGGATTATGCACGGTTTGCACGGCTTTATCTGAACGGGGGCAGCTTCCATGGGGAGCAGATCCTCACAAAAGAATGGGTGAGGGACAGCATGGATGTCAGCGCAGCCTATTCCAGGCCCGGGGCAAACCAGGACGTCTATAACGCCATTGGATATGGGTACCAGTGGTGGGTGCCGGAAGGGGATCGGGGAGAGTTCATGGCCATCGGCGTTTACGGCCAGTGGATGTATGCAGATCCCTCCAGGCAGATCATCATAGTAAAGACCAGTGCGGATCCGGATTTTATGTCCCAGGACTATGAGCTGAAGCATGTGGAATTTTTCCGGGCCATTGCAGGCGGACTATTATAAAGCCCCCTGCCGTCTGGCCGCCTCTCTTAGGATATCCACGCTGGCTCCTGGGATCCGGCCCAGATGGTCGGGGCCCACATTCAGAAGATAGTTAATGCCCAGGCCGTTTAATTTCTTCCGGATGGCCAGGATGGTCTCGGCACTTTTCCAGTCCTGGTCCCAGGCACAGTAGCCCCAGCTGTGGTTTAAGGTGGCGGCGGTTTCGTAAAGGCCGTAGGGAGAGGGCTTTAAGCCGTCGCAGCCATTGAGATCCAGCCCGGCGGGATCCAGCTCCCCGTCTCCGGGAATGGAATCCGGGATCTCGTTGTCCCCCAGAGAAACGTAATCATAAGCGCCGTTGCCCAGCCGGGAGTTGATCAGACAGTCCGGCTGGTATTTTTTTACCAGATCGAAAAGCTCACGGCTCTGGGAGTCCCGGATGGTCATGGGCACATCAAACCAGATCAGGCACAGCTCCCCATAATTTCTTAAGATCTCCTCCACCTGGGGGCGGATCTTGTTTTCAAAACAGATATCGAAGTTTTTTTTCGCATTATCGGGAAAATCCCAGTCGTTGCACCAGGACTGGCCGGCGCAGGGGATATGGCCGGAGAGATAGCCGCCGCCGTGCTCCTCATGCCAGTCCAGATCCTGGGAGTAGTAGAGACCGAATTTCAGACCATGCTTATAACAGGCCTCGGCCAGCTCTCCCACCACGTCGCGGCCAAAGGGCGTGGCATCCACCACGTTGAAGCGGTCGGCCCTGGAATGGAAGAGGGCGAAGCCGTCGTGGTGCTTGCTGGTCATGACGAAATACTTCATCCCGCATTCCTTTGCCAGACGGATCCACTGGTCCGCGTTAAAATACACCGGGTTAAAGGCCGTTGCCAGCTTGTCGTATTCTGCCATGGGGATCCGTTGGTTGGCCTGGATCCATTCCGCATAGCTGCTGCTTTTTTTTCCGTTCCATTCTCCGCCCAGAAGGGAATACAGTCCCCAGTGGGCCATCATGCCGTACTGGGCCTCTTTAAACCATTTTCTCATATCCATTTCCAATACCTCCGGTAAAAGCTGTTGTGTTTTCATGGGCATGACTATATAATAAATTTTAGAATAAGTACATGGGATTTTTGTACAGAAAGATGGACTTTTTGGATGGATGGAATTTTTGAATGTCCGTTTCTTACGGGAAACTGGGGCTCTCTAAGCCTAAATCTCCTGGAAGCGGCTATGTTTTACGGAGATACGTCATGGAATTTTCCAAATACCAGGTCACCGTTCAACCGGATCTATTTTATGATGGACGGGGAGGCATACCTGGAAAATGAGGAGGAGCGGGTGGAGCTTCTTCCGGGAAACGTGTACCTGGTCCCGGCGGAGTGCCGGTACAGCTACGTGTGTCCCAGCACCATGCAGAAGTTTTATATCCACTTTACCATGGAGCTGCTCCCAGGAGTGGATCTGTTCAGCCATCTGGGGAAGGTCTGGGGGCTTCCTTATGAATGGGATTTTTTAGAGGACATTCTGGGAGCCGTCCAGAAGGAATCCGTCGGAGGCCTCCTTTATCTGAAGGCGGTATTTTCACGCCTGGTCTATGACTTTTTTGAACAGGGAGCAGGGGGCGACGGGTATCTGGAGTCCTTCCGGGGATTTTACCGCCAGAGGTCGGTCCTGGATTATCTGGAGGGGCATCTGAGCGCAGGGCTCCGTATCCAGGAGCTGGCGGATGCCATGGATATGCCGGTCCATCAGCTTTCCAGGTCCTTCCAGCAGGATACAAAGATGGGATTAAAAGAATATATGTCCCGGCAGCTGGCCCAGAGGGCCAGGCAGATGCTGGGACATACGGATATGCCGGTGTGGGAGGTGGCGGAAACGCTGGGATTTACAGATCCATACTATTTTTCGCGTTTTTTTAAAAAATATGAAAAATTATCCCCCCGGGAATACCGGAAGCTGCGGTTTTAACCACAGCCTGCGGCTATTCCAGAGGCTGGATGTAGAAATTTCCTATCACGTCGCTGGAGTTTAACACGCTGACGAAGGTGCCGGGGTAATGGGCCAGGATCTGTTTCCGCACCTTCCGCACATCGCTGTCGGAAAGCACTGTGTAGATCAGGTACTTTTTATGGGCGCTGTAAAAGCCCATGCCTTTAAAGATCGTGCTGCTGTGATGGGTCAGCTCCAGGATGTCAGCGGAAATGGATGCCGGATCCTCGGTGATGATCAGCAGGGTCTTTTTATGGTATTTTTTATAAAAGGTATTGATCACCTGGGTATTACAGAACTGGAAGATGATCGAATACAGGGCCTTATCCATACCAAACAGGAAGCCGGAGGTCAGGATCACGGCAGCGCTGAAGAGCAGCATGTAATTAAAGGTAGAGATCTTATATTTTGCGGATAAGGTCATGGCAATAAAATCTGTGCCGCCGCTGCTGGCATTGTTGTTGAGGATCAGGCTCATTCCCAGGCCGTTGATGATGCCGCCGAATACGGAGATCAGCAGGATATCGCCGGTGATGGGAGTTATGGGAAGCTGGTCTACCAGGACAGAGACCACCACGATGCTGATACAGGAAAGGATCGTAAACTTTTTCCCAACAAAGCGGTAGGCCAGCATTGCCGGAATGGCATTAAAAAATACGTTTAACAGTGTAAACGGGATCTTAAGGCCGAAGAAGGTCAGGGCCACCCTCTGGATCAGCTTGGAGAGTCCGGAAAAACCGCCGGGCACCAGGCCTCCCTGTTCCACGAAGGTGTTCATGTTGATGGCCAGGATGGCGCTTCCGGCCAGGATCAGTAAAAAGGAGAGGATCTCCTTAAGGTCTGTTTTTTTCTTTTCCATAGTACCTCCTAAAATGGAATTGTGGTCTATATCATACCATTTTGGCTTTGGCTCTGCAATCGCAAAATGAAAAACATTGGAAATTAATAAGGAGGGGATCGCTGATGTATATTGCAGATCTGCATATTCATTCCCGGTATTCCAGGGCCACCAGCCGGGAGCTGACGCCGGAGACCCTGGAGCTTTCTGCCAGGCGAAAGGGGATCCGTCTTTTAGGCACAGGAGATTTTACCCATCCTGCCTGGCGGGCTGAGCTGGAGGAAAAGCTGGTCCCGGCAGAGGACGGGCTCTGCCGGCTGAAGAAGGAGTATATGCGGGAGCCGGGAGAGGGAGAAGCGTGCAAAGGGACCCGGTTTGTGGTTTCCGGGGAGATCAGTTCCATTTATAAACAGGACGGCAGGGTCCGGAAGGTCCACAGCCTGATCCTGCTGCCGGGACTGGAGGAGGCAAAGCTTTTATCGAAACGGCTGGAGGCCATCGGGAATATCCACTCAGACGGACGGCCGATCCTGGGGCTTTCCTGCCGCGATCTCCTGGAGATCATGCTGGAGACATGTCCGGACGGCATCTTCGTTCCGGCCCATATCTGGACACCGCATTTTTCCATGTTCGGGGCCTGCTCCGGCTTCGATACGGTGGAGGAGTGCTTCGGGGACCTGGCTCCCCATATCCATGCGGTGGAAACGGGGCTTTCCTCAGATCCGCCCATGAACTGGCGGCTTTCGGCTCTGGACCGTTTCCAGCTTATTTCCAATTCCGACGCCCACTCTCCTGCAAAGCTGGGAAGAGAAGCGAACCTGCTGGATACAGAGCTGTCCTATGCGGGGCTTAAGAGAGCGGTGGAAACGGGGAACGGACTGGCCGGCACCATTGAGTTTTTTCCTGAGGAGGGAAAGTACCATTTTGATGGCCACCGGAAATGCCATATCTGCATGAGTCCTTTGGAGGCGGAGAGCCATGGAGGGATCTGTCCGGTATGTAAAAAGAAGATGACCATGGGCGTCTCCCACCGGATCGATCAGCTGGCTGACCGGCCGGAGGGCTTCCTGCCGGAGAGAAGAAAGCCCTTTGAGAGCCTGGTCCCGCTGCCGGAGGTGATCGCCGCTTCCACCGGGAGGTCTGCGGCCAGTAAAAGGGTACAGGAGGAATATCTGGATATGCTCTGGGTGCTGGGGACGGAATTTGAGATCCTCCGGGAAGTGCCCATCGAGGACATTCTCCGCCATTTTGGACGTCTGGCGGCAGAAGGAATCCGGCGCCTCAGGAACGGGGAGGTCACACGGCTTCCGGGCTTTGACGGGGAGTACGGAACGATCCGGCTGTTCCGGCCGGACGAGCTGGAAAACCCCGATGGACAGATGACCATGGCCGGGATCTTTGGAGCCGGGGGAGGAGAGTCCCGGGCTTCTGATGACAGAAAGGAAGACAGGAGAGAGGCCTGTGATACCGGGGACCTGGAGCTGGCAGGAAAGATCCGTGACACCAGTGTCCGGGCCGGGGCAGAGGGCATGGATGGAAATATCCTGGAAGCGGATTTCCTGGCCCGCCTCAATGAGGAGCAGCGCCGGGCGGCAGAGCACACGGCCCGTGCCGTGGCCGTGATCGCGGGGCCGGGAACAGGAAAGACCGGAACCCTGGCGGCCAGGATCCGCTGCCTTACAGAGCTCCGCCGCGTAAAGCCGTCGGAGATCACAGCGGTCACCTTTACGAACCAGGCAGCCGGGGAGCTGAAGGAACGCCTCCGGAGGGAAATGCCGAACCGGAGCGCCGCGGGACGGATCCAGACGGGAACCTTCCATTCCATCTGTCTGGCGCTTTTAAAGGCAGCGGGTAAGGAGACCGTGCTGGCAGACGGCCTGGAGTGCCAGAAGCTGGCGGAGGCAGTCATTGAAGACATGGGACTGAAGCTCCGTTCTTCGGAGCTTTTAAGGGCAGTATCGGAGGAGAAGACAAAAAGGATCCTGGGAGCAGGAGAAGCGGAACCCATGTCCGAGGGGCTCAGAAAAGCGGCAGGGGCCTATGAAGAGCGGATGCGGGAGCAGGGGCTCATGGATTTTGACGATCTTCTGACGGAGGCTCTGGGGCTTCTGTACCTGGCATCAGAGCCGGTTCGGAAATTCTGCCGCCGGTTCCGATATCTTCTGGTGGATGAGTTTCAGGATATCAGCCCCCTGCAATACCGGCTGATCCTGGCATGGAACCGGGAGGGGGACGAGCTTTTTGTGATCGGGGATCCGGACCAGTCCATATACGGCTTCCGGGGATCAGATCCGGAATGCTTTGCCCGCCTTATGGAGGATTTTCCGGAAACGGAGGTGATCCGGCTCCGGGAAAATTACAGGTCCACGGCGTGGATCACAACCGCCGCCTGCGGCATGATCTCGAAGAATCCAGGTGAGAAAAGGGAACTGCTTCCTATGGCAGGAAATGGCCTGCCGGTCCGCGTGCTGACGGCGTCCGGCAGACGCTCCGAGGGGATCGCTGCCGCCAGGGAGATCAGCCGGATGGTGGGCGGCATCGACATGCTGGATGCCGGGGAACGGGCCCGTTCTGGAGAGGAACCGATCCGAAGCTTTTCAGATATCGCGGTGCTGTGCCGGACCAACCGCCAGGTGGAGGAAATGGAGGAGTTTCTGAAAACCGAGGGGATCCCGTATACGGTCACTGGAAAGGGCTCGTTTCTGGAAGAGGAGAACGTACAGAGGGCTCTGAAGTTTTTCCGGGCGCTGTACGGAAACGGGACAGAAGACTCACCAGAAGAAGGGAGCTGGGATCCGGCGCTTTTGGAGGCATACAGGCCATTGAAAAAGAAACGGCCGGCGGCGCTGGTGGAAAAATGGAGCCGGGACATGGGACTGGACGGAGATGAGGCGGTGGAAAAGCTTTCGGCCATGGCTGTCTTCCATAAGACCATGGAGGAATTTTTATACCTGCTGGATTTTGGAGAGGAAGGAGACCTGATGCGGCGGGGAGGAGGCTGCTGTACGGCGGATACTGTCTCCCTCATGACGCTCCATGGGTCCAAGGGCCTGGAGTTTCCGGCAGTGATCCTCTACGGGGTCCGGAAGAATTCGATCCCTCTGGAGTATTTTAAAAACAGAAAGGCTGGATCCGGGCCGGAAGAAGGAGATCCGGAAGCCGGACTCCAGGAGGAGCGGCGTCTATTTTATGTGGGAATGACCAGAGCGAAGGAGGAGCTGGTCATTCTGACCTCTGGGGAGCCGTCCGTATTCCTTTCAGAGCTGCCGGAAGAGGCTCTTTTGCGGGAAACGGTACGGGGACCGGGGGAGATGGAGATGAAGCAGCTGAGTTTGTTTGATTTTATGTAGGAGGGGGAATGGTTATGGAGAGATATCTGGGACATACATGTGGAGACAGGGTCCAGACGGTAAAGGAACATCTGGAAGGGACGGCCGTGCTGTCCGGTGAATTCGCGTCCCGGTTTGGAAAACGTGATTGGGGGTATTGCTGCGGCCTTCTCCATGATATTGGAAAGTATTCAGCAGCATTCCAGAAAAAAATAACGGAGAACAGCGACAGGCGGGTGGATCATTCCAGCGCCGGAATGCAGGTGTGCTTTGAAAAAGGCGGTATGTATGGATTTATGGGGTATTGCATTGCCGGGCACCATGCCGGACTTCCCAATTATGGAGCACCGACGGATGATGCCGGTTCTTCCAGCTTGTGTGGGAGGAGAAAAAGGAAGCTGGAGGATTATCAGGCTTACCGGAACGAGATCAAGATTCCCGAACTGGCATCCGTTCCTTTTGACGTAAAAAAAGCCCATGACCCGGATTTTTCCATGAGTGTGTTCATACGGATGCTCTATTCCTGCCTTGTGGATGCGGATTTTCTGGACACAGAAACGTTTATGAAGGAAGGAGAGACGGGAAGGATTCCTGGAGACTCCCTGGAAGTTCTTTTGGAACGGCTTGAAACGTATATTTCGGATTGGCTGGAAAGCAATGAGGAGGAGACTGTCAATGGGAGAAGAACGGAAATCCTGAGACATTGCCTGGAGTCCGGCTCCATAGATAGGGGACTGTTCCGTCTGACAGTACCGACTGGCGGAGGAAAAACGATCTCGTCACTGGCATTTGCCCTGCGTCATGCTGTAAAGCATGGGATGGACCGGGTGATCTATGTGATCCCGTATACCAGCATCATCGAACAGAACGCCGCTGTATTCCGGGAAATCCTGGGAGATTCAAATGTTCTGGAGCACCACAGCAATATGGACGATTTTACGGCAGAGGGACTGGAGGAAACAGAGGAATTAAAGGCCATGCATCTGGCGGCGGAGAACTGGGATAAGCCAGTAATCGTGACGACCAATGTGCAGTTTTTTGAGTCCTTGTATGGAAGCCGGTCTTCCAGGTGCAGAAAACTCCATAATATTGCCAACAGCGTGATCATTTTTGACGAAGCCCAGATGCTTCCGACGGATTATCTGAAGCCATGTACGGCGATGATCGAGGAGCTGATTGCCAATTACCGGGTCAGCGCAGTTCTCTGTACAGCCACACAGCCGGCGCTGCGGCCTTTTTTTCCAAAGGAAAGGCACATCACAGAGCTTTGTCCCCGTATGGAAGAGCAGTTCCGTTTTTTTAAACGGACGACCTTCTGTGACCTCGGAACTGTATCAAAAAGTCAGCTGGAGGAGCATCTGAGTGCGGAAAGAAAGGCACTTTGTATCGTAAATACCAGGAGACAGGCACAGGAGCTTTATAAGGAACTGAAGGGCGAGGGCGTTTATCATCTTTCAACGTCCATGTACCCAAGCCACCGGAGACGGGTCCTGGAGGAAATAAAAACGCGTCTGGACGATGGAAGAAAGTGTCTTGTTGTTTCCACAAGTCTGGTGGAGGCAGGAGTGGATCTGGATTTTGATACTGTATACCGCGAGCTTGCAGGCGTGGATTCCATGATCCAGGCGGCAGGAAGGTGCAACCGGGAAGGAAAAAGAGGAGCCGGAGAAAGCAACGTTTTTACATTCTCTCTGGAGGGAGAAAAGACACCTCCCGGTCAGGCCCAGCAGACCGGTATAGCGAAAAGCCTTTTAGAGGAAGGAATGGAGTTTTCTTCCACTGGATCCGTGGAAGAATATTTCCGGCGTCTTTATCATGTGAGGGATGAGAGCCTGGATAAAAAGAAGATCCTGGAGGCGTTTAAAAATAAGAGCTATCCGTTTGCTACGGTTGGAAAAGAGTTCCGTCTGATCGAGGAGGAATCGATTTCAGTTGTGGTAGCAAGGGAAGAAGAGGCAGAAGAACTTGTGAGGCAGATCCATGTAAGGGGATGCACCAGGGAAGATCTGCGCAGACTCCAGCAATATTGTGTGCCTGTGCATAAGGATGTACTTGATAAGCTGTCGGGGGCAGGGATGATCCGGCCTGTTTTAGAGGAACTGGGAAATCTCTATGAACTGACAGCGAAGGAACGATATACCGATGAGATGGGGCTGGATCTGGAGATAGAGACAGGGATCGCCAGCTTTTTTTAGGAGATCCGGAAGGGAGTATTTTCACAGAACAACTAAAATGGCAGCAGCGGCAGGGAACCCGAAAGGATTCCCTGCCGCTGCGATTGTCAGCGTTACGACTAACCTTAATATTTCAATCCCCGGGATTTCGTTTGAAAAAGAAAAACCCGACAGATAGATGGTATAGTAAATCCTAAAAAATTTCAAGTACAATTTTTGGAAACATATAATATTTCATTAATGTTAACGTAATAAAAATGTTGAAATTTCATGAAGGATGTAGTATAGTAAAAACAGAAGAAAAGGAGGCGCATATGTTATTATACCATGGCAGCAGTGAGACCGTAGAATTTCCCGAAATCAGAAAGGCCAGATTTAATAAGGATTTTTATTTTGGCTTTTACTGCACCCAGTACCGGGAGCAGGCTGTAAGGTGGGCATCCCGGTATGGGAAAACAGGTTTTATAAATACTTATGAATACACGCCGGATCCGGGGCTGAACTATCTGGTGTTTGAAATGATGACAGAAGAATGGCTGGATTTTATCGTATCCTGCCGCAGGGGGATCTCCCACACCTATGATATTGTGGAAGGGCCCATGGCAGATGATACGATCTATAATTATATTCAGAATTTTATGGACGGAAAGATATCCAGAGCCGCATTCTGGGAGCTTGCCCGGTTTAAATACCCGACTCATCAGATCAGTTTCCATACGGTGTCGGCGCTGGATACGCTGCAATTTATAAAAAGCGAGGAAGCATATGGCAGAGAAAAATAATGACAGGCTTTTTTTTACATGCAGTCTGATCGAGTTTATGGGAAGAAGGTTAAAAAGAAGCAGGGAAGAGATCACCGATATTCTGGGAAAAGAGCGGCTGGAGCGGATCTATGAATACGCGGATGTATTCCACTGTGAGCCGATGGAAAAGGTATCGGAAACATTTATCGAAGAAACAGGGGCGGAAATGGGGGGATTTGATAACGTTAAGAAATGCAGATATATGGTTCCCGATTATTGGGATATCGGAGAGGTATATGAACGGCTGATCGAGGACTGTTACAGCGACGGAGACATTTTAAAGGGGATCTGGGAGGTATATCATTCCTGGATCAATGCCAGTATATCGGATTTTAATACGGATTTCTATTACCAGCCCAGAGACTATATCGCGGCATGCTATCAGGCAGGGGAGGTTTTGTAAAGGGCAGAAAAGGAGAAGTTATGGGAATAGGTGTAAAGATCAGGGCCTGGGGAGACTATGCTCTGTTTTCCAGACCGGAATTTAAAGTGGAACGATGTTCCTACGATGTCATGACGCCTTCCGCAGCCAGAGGGATCCTGGATGCAATTTATTGGCACCCGGGGATGCGGTGGGTGATCGATAAGATCCATGTGGTAAAGCCCATCCGTTTTACCAGTGTGCGGAGGAATGAGGTAAAAAGCAAGATCGCAGCCGGAAGTGTCCTTCAGGCATATAATGGCCTGGATAAAGCGCTTTACATTAGTACAAAAGATGAGATCGTCCAGAGAGCCTCCAGGCTGCTGTGCGATGTGGAATATGTGATAGAGGCCCACTTCGATATGACAGAAAACGCCTCTGCTTCAGATAACCCAGGAAAATTTAAGGATATCATCATGCGGAGGCTGAGGAGGGGAGAGTGTTTTCACACACCATATTTTGGATGCAGGGAGTTTCCGGTCCGGTTTTCCATCTGCGAGGAGGAAGATATCGTAACAGCTTATGACTCAGTCGAGGAAAAGGATCTGGGCTTTATGCTGTACGATATGGATTACACGGACAGAGAAGATCTGGTTCCTATGTTTTTCCGGGCTGTGATGAAAAGAGGTGTGATCGATCTGCGGGATTGTGAGGTGATACGATGATCCTTGACGCTTTAGTGGGATTATATGAGAGGCTGGCAGAACGTGAAGAAGTGGCGGCGGAAGGCTGGTGTAAGGCAAAGGTCTCATATGCAGTCAATCTGTCAGAGGAAGGCAGGATAACTGGGATCCTTCCCATGAAAACGGAAGCAGACCGCGGAAAAAAGAAGGTATGGGTTCCTGTATCTTTAATGGTTCCGGAAATGGTGACCCGCTCTTCTGGAGTGGCAGCCAATTTTCTATGTGACAATTCAAAGTATATCCTGGGGATCGATGCGAATGGGACAAGTCCCCGGGTCCTGGAGTGCTTTCAGGCATCAAGGGAACGGCATTTGAAGCTTCTGAACGGGATCGGGGGCAGAATGGCCCATGCCATCTGTTTGTTTTTTGAGACCTGGGATCCGGAGGACGCGGAACAGGATCCTGTAATAAGGGAAAAATGGCAGGAGGTCACAGATGGAGGGAATCTGATCTTTGTCATGGGAATGGACTATGCCCAGGAGGATCCATGGATCAGAGAGGCCTGGGAAAAGAGCCTGGAGAGAATGGGAACGGGAACGCAGGGAGTCTGCCTGGTCACCGGGGAACGGACCGAGATCGCCAGGATCCACCGGGGGATCAAAGGGGTGCCTGGAGCCCAGTCCAGCGGGGCAGCGCTGGTGTCCTTTAACGCACCCTCCTTTGAATCCTATGGAAAAGAACAGAGCTACAATGCTCCGGTGGGAAAATATGCGGAATTCGCCTATACGACAGCCCTCAATTATCTGTTGGACCAAAGAGAACATGCGATCCGTCTTGGGGATTCCATGATCGTGTTCTGGGCGGAGAGCGGAGAGGAGGAGTATCAGGATTTCTTTTTTATGTCAGCAGATCCGAAAACAGACAACCAGGAAGTTTTGAAGGACATATTTACAAAGCTAAAACTGGGACAGCCCATGGATCTTAACGGGGTGCAGTTGGACCTGGAACAGAGATTCTATATTCTGGGACTGTCTCCCAATGCGGCGAGGCTGTCTGTCCGTTTCTTTTATGAGAAATCATTTGGGAACATCCTGACGCGTCTGGCAGAGCATTATGAACGGATGGAGGTCATAAGGCCGTCGTGGGAAAAGCGTGAATACCTCGGCATAAGGGATATGCTGGATCAGACGGTAAATCCAAATGCAAAGGACCGGACGCCGGTTCCTGGGATGGCATCCCTGGTGCTCCAGGCAGTCCTTTCTGGAGGACGATATCCAGCCGGCCTCTATGAGAATGTACTGATCCGGATCCGGGCCGAGCAGGGGAACGTTACGTGGGGACGGGCTGAGATCATTAAGGCATATTTAATACAAAATTATCATTGGAAAGAAGGGGAAAATTTTATGGCTCTGAATACAGAAAGCTGTGATACGGCTTATGTTCTTGGGAGACTGTTTGCAGTTCTGGAATCCATCCAGATGGATACAAACCCGGGGATCCGTTCAACGATCCGTGACAGGTATTTTAATTCGGCCAGTACGGCGCCAGCTTCCGTATTTCCGATTTTAAACCGGTTGAAGAACAGTCATCTGAAGAAGCTGGAGCGGGAGAAAGGGAGTTCAAAGATTTTTTACGAAAGGCTCTTAACAGAGCTTATGGGGAAGCTGGAGCATTTTCCACTGCGTCTGTCCCTGGAGGAGCAGGGAGAATTCGCATTGGGGTATTATCATCAGATGCAGAAACGGTATGAGAAGAAGGAGGAGAAATAAATGAACGAGGCGATTAAAAACAGATATGAATTTGTGATCCTGTTTGATGTGGAAAACGGAAATCCCAATGGGGATCCAGATGCCGGAAATATGCCCAGGATCGATCCGGAAAGCGGTCTGGGACTGGTGACAGACGTATGTTTAAAACGGAAGATCCGGAATTATATAGAGACAGTAAAGGAAGATGCAGAGGGGTATAAGATCTATATTAAAGAGGATGTACCGTTAAACCGGAGCGACAGGGAAGCGTGCGAGGCTTTGGGTGTTATGGATACGGAGGATAAAAAGCTGACCGAATCGCTGAAAAAACTGAAAAAAGGCGACCCGGATGCGGATCTGAAGCTTAAAGATTATATGTGCAGAAATTTTTATGATATACGTACATTCGGTGCAGTTATGACCACATTTGTAAAGGCGTCCTTGAATTGCGGCCAGGTTCGCGGCCCTGTCCAGATCGGGTTTGCCAGGAGTATTGATCCGATCCTCAGTCAGGAGGTGACGATCACGCGGGTTGCGATCACGACAGAAAAGGATGCAGAGAATAAGACCACAGAAATGGGAAGAAAGAGCATCGTTCCCTATGGCCTGTACCGGGCAGAGGGATATGTGTCTGCTAATCTGGCCCGTAAGGTGACAGGATTTACAGAGGACGATCTGGAGCTTTTGTGGGAAGCCATCCTTAATATGTTTGAACACGACCATTCTGCAGCCAGAGGAAAAATGGCAGTACGGGAGCTGATCGTATTTAAGCACAGCAAGGAACTGGGAGATTGTCCGGCATATAAGCTGTTTGATTCAGTCAGGGTAGAAAAAAAGGAAGGCGTACTTTACCCGAGAAAATATCAGGATTATACGGTTACGATCGATGAAGCGTGCGTTCCGGATTCAGTGGAAATGAAAAGGATGGTTTAATGGCATATCCAGAAGAAGAATATCTGATGATCTCAGGGATCCAGCATTTTAAATTCTGCAGAAGACAGTGGGCGTTGATCCATGTGGAGCAGCAATGGGAGGAAAATGTCCATACGGTGATTGGGGAGCTGATGCATAAACGGGCCCACGATCCATATCTGACAGAAAAAAGAGCCGGGGTCCTGGTGGTCAGAGCCCTTCCTGTGGCCTCGCGGGAAATGGGAGTGAGCGGGGAATGCGATCTGGTAGAGTTTCATAAATGCGAGGATGGCATTTCCCTCCATGGCCACAGAGGGCAGTATTCTGTCTATCCGGTGGAATATAAAAAAGGAAAACCAAAGCTGACGGAAGAGGACAGGCTGCAGCTGGCAGCCCAGGCCATGTGCCTGGAAGAGATGTTTTCCACAGAGATTCCCGAAGGTGCTGTTTTTTATGGAGAGACAAGGAGAAGGGAGACGGTTGTGTTCACAGAAGAGCTGCGGCAGGAGGTGCGGTCCTGTTTCTCAGAAATGCACGAATATTACCGGAGGGGGTACACGCCAAAGGTTAAGCGCAGAAAGGCCTGCAGTTCCTGCTCTCTAAAGGAAATATGCCTGCCGGGGCTTTCAAAAACGGAATCCGTGAAAACGTATCTCAGCCATATTCTGGAGGAGGATCAGGAATGAAAAAACTGCTGAACACGCTTTATGTTACTTCAGAAAACAGTTATCTGGGACTGGATGGAGAGAACGTAGTGGTTTATGAGGAAAAGGAGGAGATTGGACGGCTGCCGCTTCATAACCTGGAGGGAATCGTATCGTTTGGATATCGGGGAGTAAGCCCTGCCTTGATGGGAGGATGTGCGGAAAGGAATGTTTCCCTATGTTTTCTCTCTCCTCAAGGGAAATTTCTGGCGAGGGTGACAGGAAAGGTAAAAGGAAATGTGATCCTCAGACAGAGACAGTATGACAGCAGCCGAGATGAGGGGGAGAGCCTGGAACTTGCAAAAACGTGTATTCTGGGGAAGATATATAACGCCAGATGGATATTGGAGCGGGCAATTCGGGATCATGGGATGCAGATAGGTGAAGAACGAGTCAAGGAAGCCAGTCAATATTTAAAAAACTCTATGGAACTGGTGCGCGGGAGCGTGTCGAAGGATCAGCTGCGTGGATATGAAGGAGAGGCGGCCAGTGTTTATTTTGGCGTTTTTGATCAGCTTATTTTACAGCAGAAGAAAGATTTTTTATTTCAAGGGAGGAGCAGACGGCCTCCTCTGGATCCTGTGAACGCTCTGTTGTCTTTTGTATACACGTTATTGACCAATACAGTTACCGCTGCACTGGAAACGGTGGGACTGGATCCATACGTAGGATATCTTCATACCGACCGGCCTGGCAGGGCATCGCTCGCGCTTGATCTGATCGAAGAACTGCGGCCTGTTCTGGCAGACCGATTTGTCCTGTCACTGATCAATAAAAGGATCGTCAGTGGTAAGAATTTTACCAGAAAGGAAAATGGAGCTGTTCTGATGGATGCAGAACTGAGAAAAAAGGTTCTGACAGAGTGGCAGAATAAAAAGAAAGAGACTCTCACCCATCCATATTTAAAGGAAAAGGTGGAATGGGGGATGGTACCCTATGTACAGGCCATGCTCCTTGCAAGATATCTTCGTGGAGATCTGGATGGATATCCTGTGTTTTTATGGAAATGAGGTGGAACGATGCTGGTATTGATCACTTATGACGTAAATACAGAAACGACGGCGGGAAAAGCAAGACTCCGTAAAGTGGCAAAGCAGTGTGTAAATTATGGAAGAAGAGTTCAGAATTCAGTGTTTGAATGTCTTTTAGACCAGGCACAGTGCATAGCGCTGAAGGCAAAGCTGACAGAACTTATCGACGAAGAGGTGGACAGCCTGCGGTTTTATTATCTGGGAAATAAGTATCAGACAAAGGTAGACCATGTTGGCGTGGATCATGGGCTTGCGGCAGATCAGGTATTGATCTTATAGCAGGTCTGTGGAGCAGACATTATAGAATGCCGAATATTGTTTTGGTGCGAAATGGAAGCAGACAGGAAATCTCTGGGCGATTCGCACCAGAAAAAATGTACAAAAAATGATTAAAAGTCGGAAGCGGGCTGTGTGTGGAAATATGATATGGGGAAAGGATTGGTAAAAATGAAATAAAACAGATATGGAATTTTGTGTAAAATTGCGGTCGCTCCCCTTGTGGGAGCGTGGATTGAAATCCTGTGTTCAGACCCTTTTCCGCGATTTTATCCGTCGCTCCCCTTGTGGGAGCGTGGATTGAAATATGAAGGCGTAAAATCCCTCATACCGCCTGTCTGTGTCGCTCCCCTTGTGGGAGCGTGGATTGAAATGATATCACATACGGGTATATCACGCTTGATTCCGTGTCGCTCCCCTTGTGGGAGCGTGGATTGAAATACACCATCCCCAGATCCGAACGAATGGCGGCAGTTGGTCGCTCCCCTTGTGGGAGCGTGGATTGAAATTCTTTGACAATGTTTTGCTATGTAAACAACCGCACGTCGCTCCCCTTGTGGGAGCGTGGATTGAAATCATGAGCCGGATCAACGCTGGGGACTGTGTCAGCGTCGCTCCCCTTGTGGGAGCGTGGATTGAAATCTTATATGCCCGCGGAGTTCTGGCGGGGTCAATAACAGTCGCTCCCCTTGTGGGAGCGTGGATTGAAATGCTTGATACCAGAATGGCTGCTGGAAGGGAGTTAATGTCGCTCCCCTTGTGGGAGCGTGGATTGAAATTTCGATTCCAGAGAACTCGTCCAATTCCTCCAGCCGTCGCTCCCCTTGTGGGAGCGTGGATTGAAATTTAAATACGCAGAAAGCCTAAGAAATCAAGCAAAGGTCGCTCCCCTTGTGGGAGCGTGGATTGAAATCTCCAGAGTGGCGTAGATATTGGCAAAATCCCGGAGTCGCTCCCCTTGTGGGAGCGTGGATTGAAATTCCATGTCCCCTCCTTATAATGCCATCGCGGCGTCGCTCCCCTTGTGGGAGCGTGGATTGAAATATGATCTGCCCCCGGTCTGTCTCCAAATGCACCGTCGCTCCCCTTGTGGGAGCGTGGATTGAAATCCCAAGGTGTCCAGGAACTCCTGTATGCTCATTTGTCGCTCCCCTTGTGGGAGCGTGGATTGAAATCAGCTTGTCCCGGACATCCTTAATAAACTGGACTGTCGCTCCCCTTGTGGGAGCGTGGATTGAAATATGAAGGCGTAAAATCCTTCATATCGCCGATCCGGTCGCTCCCCTTGTGGGAGCGTGGATTGAAATCCCAGAAAGTAGTTCGCCGTCAGTATCTAGGGATGGTCGCTCCCCTTGTGGGAGCGTGGATTGAAATCCCATGCAATCTGCTCAAATACGGATTCGCGGAGGTCGCTCCCCTTGTGGGAGCGTGGATTGAAATCTTATATGCCCGCGGAGTTCTGGCGGGGTCAATAACAGTCGCTCCCCTTGTGGGAGCGTGGATTGAAATGCCGTCAGTATCTAGGGATGTACTGGCGGCTATCGTCGCTCCCCTTGTGGGAGCGTGGATTGAAATAATCCTAATCCCAGCGCCCGCCGTGTAGGCGATTGCGTCGCTCCCCTTGTGGGAGCGTGGATTGAAATCCACATTTTAAATACTCATCCGCAAACGCCTTTTGCTGTCGCTCCCCTTGTGGGAGCGTGGATTGAAATTGTACTGCGTAAGCATACCACTGCTGTTTATCAGGTCGCTCCCCTTGTGGGAGCGTGGATTGAAATTTACATCTCCACCCGTGTTAATGTCTATAACCAGTCGCTCCCCTTGTGGGAGCGTGGATTGAAATCGCGTATATCGGCATCCCCAGCGATGAGAACAGGGTCGCTCCCCTTGTGGGAGCGTGGATTGAAATAGCTCCTGGATTTTATGGTCAATTAAAATTTTTGCCGTCGCTCCCCTTGTGGGAGCGTGGATTGAAATAAACGCACGCTTTAAGGTGCTGAACCGGATCCCGGTCGCTCCCCTTGTGGGAGCGTGGATTGAAATTGGAGATCCAGGTGCGAAGGATCCAGCGGGAAAAGTCGCTCCCCTTGTGGGAGCGTGGATTGAAATTGAATCCATCAGAAGGACGCTTGTGTTTGGAGCCGTCGCTCCCCTTGTGGGAGCGTGGATTGAAATATTTATCTTCTACTCCTTTATCTGCTCCCATATAGTCGCTCCCCTTGTGGGAGCGTGGATTGAAATCATGGTCCGGGCGGTGACCTGGCTCTTTGCCTGTCTGTCGCTCCCCTTGTGGGAGCGTGGATTGAAATTCCATAAGGAACCTCCAAAATAAAAAGAGGCAGACCGTCGCTCCCCTTGTGGGAGCGTGGATTGAAATCCACATCTGCACTGGTGCATACCATGCAAACATCGTCGCTCCCCTTGTGGGAGCGTGGATTGAAATACGAAGCCGACAACCCCGGTGATGTTCCGGTGCATCGTCGCTCCCCTTGTGGGAGCGTGGATTGAAATGCCATAGTGGGGACGTGGATCAAGTTGTAAAGCGTCGCTCCCCTTGTGGGAGCGTGGATTGAAATTCAAATAAGATGTTTAAAGCAAACGCTTCAAAAAGTCGCTCCCCTTGTGGGAGCGTGGATTGAAATGCCTATTGTTACAGCAGTAAGCGATGAGCCATCTTCGTCGCTCCCCTCGTGGGAGCGTGGATTGAAATAGAGCAATCCGTCTCGCAGGGGGTTGTCACCTTGCATCGCTCCCCTCGTGGGAGCGTGAATTGAAATAGCATAGGCGGTCTTCAGGTCATGAATGAAGCGTCGATTTATGGCATTAGGGTTGCTACAAAAAATCTTGATGTACTGGGACAGGTTTATCTGAGCCGTGCGGGAATAAAAGAGGATATTGGCCATGGAATAGGCCGAATGGAAGCAATTACATCTGGCGCAGTACCAGCAGTCATAGATCATGGAAAGGTGTTGGATTACCAAAAGGATCGCAAAGGCCGCGGATGGGATGGTGCTGTTATCGGAGAAAATACGCATTGAAAAAGGGGAATTTTCGGGAGATTATTTTGTCGTTTTTGCGGTGAAGGTCGCAAAAGATAACCGTTTGTATTTACATGAGATTTATCAGAAAAAACGGAGGTAATACGCCGATCAAGACCAGGGCCATCCCGAAAAACGGTTCCCCCAGCGACGCTCTTGCCTCCTCTATATACAGTATATTTAAAAAATTAGAGGATGTCAATGCGGAATTTGGAGAATCAAATGAAGCCAGAAGCGAAAACCAGGAAAAAACAGAAAATGCAGATATGAAACCAGGTGCATCCGAAAGAAAGGAAGTTGCCTCTGTTCCGGTGGGACAATATTCACTTCCAGCTGGAGGGTGTGGACCAGGAACAGTATGACAGTCGTTCCCTTCGCGCAAAAATAGATTAAAACGTATTGAGGAGGAATTTTTATGTGGACATGTCCCAAATGCGGCCGTACATTTGCTCGTAACGGCCAGGATCATTATTGCGGGAAGCCGCCGGAAACCATTGACGAATATATTTTAAACCAGCCGGAAAAGGCACAGCCGCTTTTAAAAGAGATTAACGAGACGATCCGGGCAGCGATCCCGGATACCATGGAAAAAATATCCTGGAGTATGCCCACATATTGGAAAAAGCGCAATCTGATCCAGTTTGCAGCGTTTAAAAATCATGTGGGACTGTATCCGGGACCGGAAGCTGTGGAGAAATTTGCAGACCGTCTGACCGGGTACCAGACCCAGAAGGGGACGATCCGGCTGCCTTATGACCAGCCCCTGGACTGGGAGCTGGTGGCAGAGATTGCGGTATGGTGTGAAAAGGAGAATGGGAAATGACCAGTGAAAACGTATATAACATGAAATTCGGGAAAATTTATCCTTTACTGGTAAATAAGGCAATGAAAAAGGGACGCACCCAGGGGGAAGTGGACCAGATCATCACCTGGCTGACCGGTTATACACGGACAGAGCTTGAAGCGGCCTTGGATTCGGAGCTTTCTTATGGCGATTTCTTCCGGAACGCTCCGGCCCCCAATCCGGCCAGAAATGAGATCAAGGGCGTTGTCTGTGGTGTACGGGTGGAGGAGATCGAAGAGCCGCTGATGCGGGAGATCCGTTATCTGGATAAGCTGGTGGATGAGCTGGCCAGGGGGAAAGCCATGGAAAAGATCTTGAGAAAGCTGCCAGAGGCAGAGCCAGCAGACAGCCAGCGGCTTTTGTTTTTTGAACCCCATCCGGATGCGCTCCCCATTTACGAGGTCCTAGAGCAGAAAATATTAAAGGATATCCCAGGTGTCCGGGTCAAATTCCAGAAAACTCAGATTTCCTTTTATAATAAACACATGTTTGCCTGTGCTTCGTTTATGCGGGTCAGAAAGAAAAAGGACTGTCCGGAGCCGTTTCTGGTGGTAACGTTCAGCCTGCCTCACCAGGTCGTTTCCCCCAGGATTGATGTGGCCACAGAGCCGTATCCAGGCCGTTGGACCCATCATGTTCTTACCGCCAGTAAGGAGGAGATCGACGATGAGCTGATGGAGTGGATCCGGGAGGCAGCGGCTTTTTCAGATCGGAAGTAGCAGTCATAAAAGCGTTTTGACAGGAAGAGATCTGTCAGAGCGCTTTTTGGGTTTTAGGATCCATGGGCGGGGCATGGAAGGATCTCTTTATAAAAATCTTGACACCAGTCTGATTTCGGACTATAATCCAGAGTACGAAATCGGACTGAAAGGAGAAGACGACATATGAAACCATGTGTATCAGAGCAGCTTCAGTACTATAATCTGCTGACCTCTGAGATCGACGAGGCATATCACAATGCGTCATTGAAGCTGGGGCTTTCAGACAGCGCCATGATGATCCTTTATGCGCTTTGCTCCAGGGAGAATCCATGCCCTCTTTTGGAGATCGCGAAGCTGACGGGGATCAGCAGGCAGACCATCCACTCGGCTATTAAAAAGCTGGAGGCCCAGGGGATCTTGACCCTGGAAAGCCCCGGGGGCAGGAGAAAGCTGGTCCGCCTGACAGAGGAGGGAATGGAGCTGGCAGAAAAGACGGCCGGCCGTCTTATAAAGATCGAAAATGAGATCTTTGATTCCTGGACCGGAGAAGAACTGGAGCAGTATATCCGGCTCACAGGAAGATACCTGGAGCAGTTCCGGGAAAAGACCGGGAGGCTTGGCGTATGAAGATCCAGTTATCAGACCATTTCAGCTTAGGACGGCTCATGCGCTTTACGATCCCATCCATTATCATGATGGTGTTCACGTCGGTTTATGGCGTGGTGGACGGTTTTTTTGTTTCTAACCTGGTAGGGAAAACGCCCTTTGCGGCGGTGAACTTTATATGGCCGTTTTTAATGATCCTGGGAGCCGTGGGCTTTATGTTCGGAGCCGGAGGCGGGGCGCTGATCGCCAAGACCCTGGGAGAGGGAAAGCATGAAAAGGCCCAGCGCCTCTTTTCTATGTTTGTTTATGTAACAGCCGGCTGCGGCATCGGGATCGGTATCCTGGGGATGCTTCTGATCCGGCCTGTGGCCAGGCTTCTGGGTGCAGAGGGGATCATGCTGGAAAACTGTGTGATCTATGGACGGATCATATTGTCGGCCCTTCCCCTGTTCATGCTCCAGTATGAGTTCCAGACCTTTTTTATCACAGCCCAGAAGCCAAGGCTGGGACTGGCAGTGACGGTGGTTTCCGGCATTGCAAACATGGTCATGGACTACCTGTTTATGGCCGTGTTCCGGTGGGGCTCCCGGGAGCAGCCATGGCCACGGCCTTAAGCCAGTCTCTGGGCGGCCTGATCCCCCTGGTCTACTTTTCCCGGCCCAACGGCAGCCTGTTCCGGCTGGGAAAGGCATCCCTGGATAAAAGGGCTCTGGCCAAAGCCTGCATCAACGGCTCCTCAGAGCTCATGAGCAATATCTCCATGTCCCTGGTGGGGATGCTCTATAATCTCCAGCTTTTAAAGTATGCCGGTGAGGACGGTGTCGCTGCCTATGGGGTCCTGATGTATGTGAACATGGTCTTTCTGTCCATATTCATCGGATATTCCACTGGAGTGGCTCCAGTGGTGGGCTTCCATTTCGGGGCCGGAAACCGTCTGGAGCTTCACAGCCTGTTAAAGAAAAGCTCTGCGGTGATCTTAGTTTCCTCCGCGGCCATGTTCGGGGCGGCGGAGCTTCTTGGAAGGCCGCTGGCAAAGCTTTTTGTGGGATACGACCCAGGGCTCATGGAGCTGACGGCCAGGGGCTTTCTGATCTACTCATTTTCATTCCTGTTTTCCGGGATCGCCATTTTCGGCTCTGCTTTCTTTACGGCCTTAAACGATGGGCTTACTTCGGCGGCCATCGCTTTTTTGAGGAGCCTGGTGTTTGAGATCACGGCAGTCCTGGTGTTTCCGCTGATCTGGGGCGTGGACGGCATCTGGGGCTCCATTGTGGGAGCCGAACTGGTGGCGGCGGCCGTGACCCTGGTCTTTTTGGCGGCAAAAAGGAAACGGTATCAGTATTAAAAAAGATAAAGGAGGCTGCGGGATGAAGATTCCAGAGGGAATTTACAGGCTGGAGGATCCGGGCATGGCTGCTTTTCTGTTTTCCGGCCGCAGGGAAGTGATGGCCGATGCCTGTCTCCAGGGAATGATGGGATGCGTTTATGGGACCGCAGGCGGCATGGATTCGGCAGCAGCGGTCCTGGGTGACTTCTGCTTTCTGGCGGGAAAACCAGAAGAACGTCTCATAGCCTGGGATTACGGGCGGCAGTACTTGCTCCTGGCGCCGCCGGATGCAGCCTGGCGGGAGCTTATAAAAAAGGTCCTGGGAGACCGGGCCAGGGAGCATACCCGGTATGCCATAAAAAAAGAGGGGGACTGCTTCGACCCTGGCAGGCTGCGGGCCCTGGCGGAGACCCTTCCTGCGGGGATCACCCTTTCCCGGATCCATGGGGAGTTATATGGAAAATGCCTTAAGGAGGAATGGAGCCGGGACCTGGTTTCCTGCTTCCCCTCCTGTGAGGCGTATGAAGCCATGGGACTGGGGGTGGCGGCCCTCCGGGGAAACGAGCTGCTGGCAGGAGCCTCCTCCTATGCCAGGAGCCGGGACGCCATTGAGATCGAGATCGATACCCGGGAGGATATGAGGAACCGGGGCCTGGCCTCTGCCTGCGGGGCGGCGCTGATCCTGGAATGCCTGGAGCGGGGGCTTTATCCGTCCTGGGATGCCCATACGGAGATCTCCGCAGCTCTGGCAGAGAAGCTTGGGTATCATGTAAGCCATCCCTATGTGGTCTATGAAGTGGAAGCAGACAAAGGGCCTGTGTAGTGGGAAAACGGATGCCATAGAAGCAGATATAAAGGAGAGGTTTTATGGAAAACGAAAGAAAAAAGCTGGCTCTGGAGATCATAGACCGGCTGAAAAAGGAATACCCGGAGGCGGGCTGTACCCTGGATTATAACGAGGCCTGGAAGCTTTTGGTCAGTGTCCGGCTGGCGGCCCAGTGCACCGATGCCCGGGTCAACGTGGTAGTGGAAAAGCTGTATGAGAAATTCCCCGATGTGGAGTCCCTGGCCCAGGCGGATCCAGATGCGATCGAGGCCATCGTAAAGCCCTGCGGACTGGGTCACAGCAAGACCAGGGACATCAGCGCCTGTATGAAGATCCTGTGGGACCAGTACGGAGGAAAGGTGCCCGACGATTTTGACGCCCTTTTAAAGCTGCCGGGGGTGGGGCGGAAGAGTGCAAATCTGATCATGGGGGATGTGTTCGGAAAACCGGCTATCGTCACGGATACCCACTGCATCCGTCTGGTGAACCGCATGGGCCTGGTGGACGGCGTAAAGGAACCGAAGAAGGTAGAGATGGAGCTGTGGAAGCTGATCCCCCCGGACGAGGGAAGCGATTTCTGCCACCGGCTGGTGTTTCATGGACGGGATGTGTGCACCGCCAGGACGAAGCCCCATTGTGAACGATGCTGCCTTTCTGATATCTGTAAAAAAGCCGGAGTATAAAAAGCGGCGGCCCTGGAACTGGATCGATCCGGGGCCGCCGTCTGCATCTTATTTTGTTTCGTTCTCAAATTTCTCCAGATATTTTTCCTGAAGGATCTTTACCAGCTCGGGAGCCTTTCCTCCGATGGGAGTACCGTTCATCTCGCAGGCCGGTGCACAGAACTTAGTAGAGCTGGAAACGATGACCTCGTCGGCGTCCATCAGCTCCTCCATGGTGAAGGGAGTCTCATCCACAGGGATCCCATTGTCCTTACAGATCTGTACCAGGTGCATCCTTGTGATGCCGGGAAGGATGTAGTGGTCGGTGGGATGGGTCTTGAAAACGCCGTCCTTGATGATGGAAACATTGCTGTGGGCACATTCCGTAACCACGTCTCCACGATGGAATACGCATTCTCCGCAGCCCATGGACTCTGCCTTTTCAGCAGCCATAACGTTGGGGAGCAGGTTCAGTGTCTTGATGTTGCAGTGAAGGAAGCGGGTGTCCTCCATATCGGTCAGCTTCAGACGCTTGCTGGAATCGCCGTGCTTTCCAGGTTTCATGAAGATCCACAGGTTCGCCTTTGTTCCGGCAGCCGGGAACTGGTGCTGGCGGATCCCTGTGCCGCGGGTCACCTGCCAGTAAATGAAGATCTCAGAGTCGTCCATTTTTGCCAGCATATCGTAAAGGATGGAGGTCAGCTCTTCCCGTGTGTAGGGAATTTCGATCTTAAGGAGTCCGGCGCTGTTGAAGAAACGGTCCAGGTGCTCCTTTAAAGCGAAGATCTTTCCGTTTTTTGCAAGAGTCGCCTCGTAAACGCCGTCGCCGAAGTAGCAGGCACGGTCATTCATGGGTACGGTCATTTCTTCCAGCGGTCCGTAATTGCCATTGTAGTAGCCTAGAGTTTTCATTATTTTACCCTCCCAAGGATTCTTGTGTGGTGATGCAGGCAAGTCTTTGTCTGCCAGTTACATCTATGGCTATCATAGCATGGTTTGTTCCCGTTGTAAAGAATCCGATGGACAGGTTATGGAAAGGTTTAGAGAAAATTAAGTATTCTTTCATTGAGAAGCCATCCCATATCATGTATAATGAAGAAAAGAAAATTCCAATGAGATCAGTGAGGTACATAAATAAATGAATATTACTATGAATCCCAGCGGCGGCCTGGTACAGTCTGCCGTAAATGCTCCTATGACCGTGGATATCCCGGACAGCTTTCTCAATGAGGCGCTCCAGTTCCGGGAGATGATGATGATGTATACCTGTGCCATCCGGGAGGTGAAGACCAAGTTGGAGGTGCTCAACGACGATCTGGCGGTGCGCTACCAGAGAAATCCCATCCAGATGATCAAATCCAGGGTGAAGAAGCCGTTAAGCATCCTGGAAAAGCTGAAACGCCGGGGATATCCGGTGAGCGTCCAGTCGGTGGCGGAAAACCTTTACGATGTGGCCGGGATCCGGGTGATCTGCTCCTTCATCGACGATATTTATGTGGTGGCTGAGATGCTGGCCCGCCAGGACGATGTGAACGTTCTTATGGTAAAGGACTATATCCGCTGTCCCAAGGTCAACGGCTACCGCAGCTACCATATGATCATTGAGATCCCCGTATTCTTTTCCGACCGGAAGGAGAAGATGCGGGTGGAGGTCCAGATCCGTACCATGGCCATGGACTTCTGGGCCAGCCTGGACCACCAGATGAAGTATAAAAAGGATCTGGACGACTCGGGCGAGATCAGCGAGGAATTAAAGGAGTGCGCGGAGATCATTGCCCAGACGGACTTAAAGATGCAGTCCATCCGGCAGAAGATCGAGAACCGGGCAGATCCGTCCAGGCTCCTGCAGTTTGACAAGGATTAACAGCCGTCTGGCAGGCCGGTGCGGCCAATAGGCCAAATGGCTGGATGTCCAAAGTTTAGTACAGATAACGGGACAGGGTTTCGGTGATGCGGAACCCTGTTTTTTTATACAGGGAAAGGGCCGGGCCGTTGGAGCCGGATACCTGGAGCGTCACTGGAAGAGGCTCCCGTTCTGCCAGGAAGGACAGAACCTTTATAAGCAGGCTGGTCCCGAAGCCCTGCCCCCTCTGGCCCTCCCGGATCTCAAAGCCGTACAGGTAATAGTGGGTGCCGTAAAGGGAGATGTTCAGAGAGCCGTGGGCGTCAGAAAAGACCAGGATGGCCTGTTCTCCCTCCATGGCCTCTGTGACCGTCAGATATCCCGTTTTTCCCATGCCTTTTATGGCAGAGACGGCATCTGATGCCAGCTCCATCATATGTTCGTCAGAAAGAAGCTCTGCGCCCAGGGCCGTTACGGCCTCCAGGGCATCGGGGCTTTTTTTGTCTACATAGAATAAAAGCTCCGTATCCTCCGGAAGAAGGGAAAGGCCCTTTTCAAGAACGGCTCCAAAGATGCCGTTTCTCCGGCAGTCCGGCCGGGTGAAGGCGGTGCATTCATAAACGGTCTCGTCCTCCTTTAAAAGCGCGGCTGCGCACAGGAGACGGCCGTTTTCCCAGGCAAGAAGATAATGATCGGCTTCCTCCGTGGGAAAGGTCAGGGAAACGGGCTCTTTTTTATAGCATGCGTCCAGAAGAAGGAAAATTTTATCCTTTTCTCTGGGTGTCAGGCTGGAAGAAATGGTGATATCCATAGAAGAATCCTCCTGGTATAGTCTGATCCGGGTCAGGACAATGGCCTGTTTTGTCCCCTGATTCCCGGATCCAGTATCTCAGATAGTAACAGGTATCAGATGGAAATGCAAGAAGGCCGGAAGAAAATGCGGAAAATTCTGTATAATTTGTTGCCCGGAGAGACAGACGGTGCTAAAATGGGGACATTCATAAGGAGAGGAGAATAATTATGAAATATCTGAAGGAAATCGCCATTATCTTTGGGATCACCATGACCGGCGAGCTTTTGAACCAGTGGATCCCGTTTCCGGTGCCCGCAGGAGTTTACGGCCTGTTCATCCTTCTTGGGCTTTTATGCTCCGGGGCGGTGAAGCTTCAGGACGTCCAGGCCACCGGCAATCTGCTGCTGGATCTGATGCCTCTGATGTTCATTCCGTCAGCAGTGGGCCTCATTGAGAAATTTGACGAACTGAAGGCCATCCTGGTCCCCTTTTTCGTCATCACCGTGGTTTCCACGCTGGTCGTCATGACGGTGACGGGAAAATCGGCAGAGTGGATCATCAGACGACAGAAAAAGGAGGAGAACTAGATGCCGTTATATTTTGGGATGTTTGTAAGTGTGGCCGCCTATCTTGTGGGCATGGCCTTAAAGAAAAAACTGGGCTGGGCCATTCTGAACCCCCTTCTGGTAGCGATCCTTCTGGTGATGGCCCTTTTAAAGGCCACAGGGATCTCTTACGGGGATTATAACCAGGGGGCGTCCTACATCAGCTATTTTCTGACACCGGCCACGGTCTGTCTGGCGATCCCCCTTTATAAGCAGCTGGAGCTTTTAAAGAAAAACCTTGCCGCTGTTCTCTGCGGCATCACCACCGGAGTGGCAGGAAGCGTCCTGAGCATTTTTGCCATGTCCCTGGTGTTCCGTCTGGAGCATGTGCATTATGTATCCCTGCTTCCCAAATCCATCACCACAGCCATCGGTATGGGCGTGGCGGAGGAGGCCGGAGGCATCGTGACCATCACCATCGTCAGCATCATATTTACCGGCATCCTGGGGAACATCGTGGCAGAAGGCTGGTTTAAGCTGGTGGGGATCCGGGAGCCCATTGCAAAGGGACTGGCCCTGGGAACGGCGGCCCATGCCATCGGGACTTCCAAGGCCCTGGAGCTGGGAGAAGTGGAGGGCGCCATGAGCAGCCTTTCCATTGCCGTAGCAGGCCTGATGACCGTGATCGCCGTTCCCCTGATGGCGGGACTGATCGGATAAGAAAGCCCCGGAGCCGGGAGGCATGTCCGGGAGGAAAGGAGAGTTTTTATGGCAGAGGCATTAAAAAAACGCAGTGAGATGGATCCGCAGTTCCAGTGGGATCTGCGGGATCTGATCCCCACAGAGGAGGCTCTGGAGGAGCTTTTTGCAGAGCTGGAAAGCGGGATCGGACGGTATGATGGCTTTAAGGGCCGTTTAGGGGAGGACGCGGCTGTGCTGAAGGAGTACCTGGATCACGATGTGGCCATGGATCTGAAATTTTCCAGGCTTCTGGCTTACGCGATCCAGAAAAGAGACGAGGATACGTCCCAGAGCGCTTCCCAGGCCCTTTTATCCCGGGCGCAGCTTCTTTTATCCCGGGCCATGGAGGCATCCTCCTTTGCAGAGCCGGAGCTCCTTGGGATACCGGAACCGGTCATGAAGGGCTTCCTGGAAGACGGAGCGCTTTCCGGGTACCGGCTGTATCTGGAGCGGATCCTGGCCAGGAAGGAGCATATGCTGGGAGAAAGGGAGGAACGGCTCCTGGCGGGCTTTGGCCAGACGGCGGCGGCTCCTTCGGCGATCTTTACCATGTTCAACAATGCAGACGTCCGTTTCCAGGCAGTCCGCGGGGGAGACGGAGAGGAGATCCCTGTGACCCACGGCTCCTACGGAACGCTGATGGAAAGCCGGGACTGGAGTCTGAGGCAGGCGGTCTTTCATAGTTATTACAGCAGCTACCGCCAGTTTTCCAATACTCTGGCAGCAGCCTATGAGGGCCATGTAAAGCAGGCCTGCTTTACGGCCAGAGCGAGAAATTACAGCTCCAGCCGGGAAATGTCCCTGGCGGCCAACGAGGTGCCGGAGCAGGTCTATGACAGCCTTCTGGAGACCATTGGAAACCGGCTTCCGGCCCTGCACAGGTATGTGAGGCTGAGAAAGGAACGGCTGGGCCTTCCAGAGATCCATATGTACGACCTGTTTGTCCCCCTGGCCGGAGGGACGGATAAGAAGTATCCCTATGAGGAGGGGAAAAGGCTGATCCTGGAGGGGTTAAAGCCTCTGGGAGAGGAGTATGGGAAGCTTTTGGAAACGGGCTTTTCCAGCCGGTGGATCGATGTCTACGAAAACCAGGGAAAGAGGAGCGGCGGATACTCCCGTCATGTATACGGCTGTCATCCCTATGTGCTCATGAGCTATACGGACAGCCTGGATTCGGTCCTTACCCTGGCCCATGAGATGGGCCACTCCCTCCATTCCTGGTATTCGGATCACGCCCAGCCGCCGGCCTACGCCGGGTATACCATTTTTGTAGCGGAGGTGGCATCCACCTGCAACGAGGTGATCCTGTTCCAGCACATGATCCGCCAGGCAGGGACCAGGGAGGAGAAGGAATCCCTGATCTTCCAGCTTCTGGACCGGTTCCGCTCCGTAATGTTCCGCCAGACCATGTTTGCCGAATTTGAGTGGGAGACCCATAAGATGTGCCGGGACGGGATCCCTCTGACTGCGGACGCTCTCTGCTCTCTTTATCACGGGCTCAATGAAAAATATTTTGGCCCGGATATGTGCGTGGATCCGGAGATCGACGTGGAGTGGGCACGGATCCCCCATTTTTACTATACTTTCTACGTGTACCAGTACGCCACGGCCTTTGCCGCTGCCGTTACCATCGGCCAGAGGATCTTCGACGGAGATAAAAATGCCCTGGAGGGCTATTTTAACTTTTTAAAGGGCGGATCCTCCATGAAGCCCACAGAGCTTTTAAAACTCTGCGGCCTTGATATGGAGGGGCCGGGAGTGGTAAACGCTGCTCTGGATGTGTTTGAGTCTCTGCTGGGATCCCTGGAATGATCATGGAAACTCCCTTCTTTCAAGCCCCAAATCTTTTCACTTGGGGCTTGAAAGCCGTTCTTTCTTATGCTAAAATCTATAAGAATAAGGTTTTATAGGAAATAGAAATACAGGAAATGGAACTGCATTGAAGGAGGAAACTATGATTAGTCAGCTGGTACAGAAGATTCAGAAAACAAAGGCGCCTATCTGTGTTGGTCTTGACCCGATGTTAAGCTACATTCCGTCTCACATCGTCCAGAACGCGTTTAAGGAGTTTGGAGAGACATTAGAAGGAGCTGCGGAAGCCGTATGGCAGTTCAATAAAGAAATCGTTGACAGCACCTATGATCTGATTCCCTCAGTGAAACCCCAGATTGCCATGTATGAGCAGTTTGGCATTGAGGGACTTAAAATATATGCCAGAACCGTGGAATACTGCAAGAAAAAGGGACTTCTGGTGATCGGAGACGTAAAGCGCGGCGATATCGGCTCCACGTCCTCTGCCTATGCGGTGGGACATCTGGGAAAGGTAAAGGTCGGCAGCAATGTATGCTCCGGTTTTGATACTGATTTTATCACTGTGAACCCGTATCTGGGAACCGACGGCGTAAAGCCCTTCGTGGACGTGTGCCGGGAAGAGGACCGCGGACTGTTCGTCCTTGTAAAGACCTCCAATCCCTCCAGCGGCGAGTTCCAGGACCGCCTCATCGACGGAAGGCCGCTGTACGAGCTGGTGGCTGAAAAGGTCGTGGAGTGGGGCGCAGACTGCATGGACGGTACATACAGCAATGTGGGAGCCGTTGTGGGAGCCACCTATCCGGAAATGAGCAAGATCTTAAGAAAGCTGATGCCCCATACCTACTTCCTGGTGCCGGGCTACGGCGCCCAGGGCGGCACGGCAAAGGATCTGGCCAACTGCTTCAATGAAGACGGACTCGGCGCGGTGGTCAACTCCTCCCGCGGCATCATTGCGGCTTACAAGCAGGAAAAATACGCCAAGTTCGGCCCGGAGCATTTCGCAGAGGCGTCCAGACAGGCAGTTATGGACATGATCGCTGATATCAACAGTGTTCTCTAGGAGGAAGCCATGGCACAGAAAAAAGTGAGAGCAGCAATCGTAAGCCAGGAAAAGCTGGCGGAGGGGATCTTCAGCATGTGGCTGGATGCGCCGGAAATGGCAGCGGCGTCCAGACCCGGCCAGTTCATCGCAGTCTACACCAACGACCCCTCAAAACTTTTACCGCGGCCCATCAGTATCTGTGAAGCTGATAAGGAAAAGGGAAGACTGCGCATCGTGTACAGGATCGCCGGAGCCGGGACTCTGGAGTTTTCCGGATACCAGGCCGGGGATACGCTGGACATCATGGGTCCTCTGGGAAACGGGTTTCCGTTAAAGGATAAGAAGGCCTTTCTTATCGGAGGAGGCATCGGGATCCCGCCGATGTTAGAGCTGGCAAAGAACTTAGAATGCGAAAAGACCGCCGTTTTAGGTTACCGGGATGCGGAGACCTTCCTGGCAGATGAGATCGGAAAATACGCAGAGGTGGTCATCGCCTCTGAGGATGGAAGCGTCGGAACGAAAGGAAACGTCATCGATGCCATCCGGGCGGGCAGCTTAAAGGCCGATGTGATCTATGCCTGCGGTCCTACGCCCATGTTAAAGGCCCTTAAGGCGTATGCAGCAGAAAACGGCATCGAGTGCTGGATCTCCCTGGAGGAGAAGATGGCCTGCGGCATCGGCGCATGTCTGGGCTGCGTCTGCCACAGTAAGGACGTGGACGAGCACAGCAACGTGAAAAACAAGAGAGTCTGCAAGGACGGCCCCGTATTCTTAGCGGATGAGGTGGAGCTGCTTTCCTCTGAGGAGCAGAGGGAGCGGATCGCCGGCGGCTGTATGTGCGGAACGGTAAAAGTAAAGGAGGATTAAGCATGAACACAAAGGTGAATTTAGCCGGAGTCCAGCTTAAGAATCCGGTGATGACCTGCTCCGGTACCTTCGGGTCCGGTATGGAATACGGCGAGATGGTGGATCTGAACCGTCTGGGAGCCGTGGTGACCAAGGGGATCGCCAATGTACCCTGGCCGGGAAATCCGACGCCCAGGGTGACAGAGGTATACGGCGGCATGTTAAACGCCATCGGCCTTCAGGGACCGGGTGTGGATGTGTTTATCGAACGGGATATCCCGTTTTTAAAGCAGTATGATACGAAGATCATCGTAAATGTCTGCGGAAAAACAAAGGAAGATTATCTGGACGTGGTGGAGCGCCTGGGCGAGACGGATGTGGACATGCTGGAGATCAACATCTCCTGTCCCAACGTAAAAGCCGGAGCCCTGGCCTTTGGACAGGATCCGAAGGTGGCGGAGGATATCACAGCCGCCATTAAAAAAGTGGCAAAGCAGCCGGTGATCATGAAGCTTTCTCCCAATGTGACGGATATTTCCGAAATGGCAAAGGCTGTGGAGGCAGGAGGAGCCGACGTGGTATCCCTGATCAATACCATTACGGGAATGAAGATCGATATCAACCGGAGGACCTTTGCCCTGGCCAATAAGACCGGCGGAATGTCCGGTCCGGCGGTGAAGCCGGTGGCGGTGCGTATGGTGTACCAGGCAGCCCAGGCAGTGAAGATCCCGGTGATCGGCATGGGCGGCATCATGACTGCCGACGACGCCATGGAATTTATCCTGGCCGGAGCCACAGCCGTGGCAGTGGGAACGGCCAACTTCGTGAACCCCTGCACAACGGCAGAGATCGTGGACGGGATCGAAGCGTACATGAAAAAGTACGGAGTGGAAGATATCAATGAGCTGATCGGGGCGGTCCGTTAGGGCCAGTGTCCCGCATCCGCAAAACAGAGAAAGGATTCGGAAAATGGAAAAATATAAGCAGGAATTTATTGAATTTATGGTGGACTGTGGCGTTTTAAAGTTTGGTGATTTCGTAACAAAGAGCGGAAGAAAGACCCCGTTCTTCGTGAACACAGGCTTTTACCGCACCGGCGCCCAGTTAAGAAAGCTGGGAGAGTACTATGCAAAGGCCATCCAGAATACCTTTGGAACAGAGTTTGACGTGCTGTTCGGACCGGCTTACAAGGGAATCCCCCTGACCGTTGCTGCCAGCATGGCCTTAAGCGAGCATTTTGACGCAGATATCAAATACTGCTCCAACAGAAAAGAGGTAAAGGACCATGGCGATAAGGGGATCCTCTTAGGAAGCCCCATTGCCGATGGCGATAAGGTAGTCATCATCGAGGATGTGACCACAGCGGGAACCTCCATCGAGGAGACTCTTCCGATCATCAAGGCCCAGGGGAATGTGGACGTTCTGGGACTGGTGGTTTCTGTGGACCGCTGCGAAAGAGGAAAGGGAGAAAAATCTGCCCTTACAGAGATCCAGGAAAAGTATGGCTTCAAGACCACGGCCATCGTGACCATGAAGGAAGTGGTGGAGCACCTTTACAACAGAGAGTATAAAGGAAAAGTTGTGATCGACGACACATTAAAGGCTGCCATCGATGCATACTATGAGCAGTATGGTGTAAAATAGAGGAGGACACGTCATGGAAAGAATCTATAAGACCATGCGCAATACAGGCGCCGCCAGCATTGCCGTCGGGATCGTAGTCGCTTCTGTGGGCCTGACAGCAGGCATCATCGCCATTATAAACGGCGCTCTGCTCCTTAAGAGAAAATCAGAGATCACATTTTAATCATAAGGTACACCAGATAAGATGCTGTCCTGGGGACGGCATCTTATCTGTGCAAAAAGGGACAAATCGGAAATTGTCAGATGGAAACAATAATATAGAAAGTATCAGGCCCAGGGTCTGTTTGGAATAAAACGTGGATTTTTTTATTAAGAATGAAAGGCACCGGAAGCTGGGCTTCCTGTTTTTTGTCCTGTATCTGGTGCTGCTGACGTATTTTTTGTTTTTTGCGGAGGAGATGGGGCGGACTCCCGGCATACGGGCCGGTTACAGCTATAATCTGACCCCATTAAAGGAGATCAGGCGCTTTCTGACCCATGCGGATGTGCTGGGCTGGAGAGCCGTATTTTTAAATATTGTCGGAAACATGGCGGCGTTCATGCCATTTGGGTTCTTCCTTCCGGAGATATGGAGCCGGGTGGACCGCTGGTACACCACGACCCTTCTGGGAGCGGTGTTCAGCCTCTGTATCGAGACGACCCAGCTGGTCTTCCGGGTGGGAAGCTTTGACGTGGACGACCTGCTTTTAAATACCATCGGAGCTCTGGCAGGGTATCTGACCTTCTGCGGAGCCAGAAAGATATGGAGAAGATATAGTGCAGCGTATCGGAAATAAAGTATCGTATATAAAAAAGCCCCTGGCAAAGGCCAGCCTTGTGGCAGCGGGGTTAGCGGCGGTTTCCCTTCTCTTTGGAGCCGCCGCCCTGGCCCTGGGGTATGTGACCGGGGGAAATGCGCCGTTGGTGGCGGCCGCTCTGGGATTCTGCAGCATCCTGACGGCGGCCTCGTCCCTGGTCTATGGGATCTTTTCTTTTTTAGAGAGGGAAAAGAATTATATACTGGCAAAGGCCAGCCTCATAGCCGCAGGGATCCTGGTGGTCCTGTGGCTGGCGGTGATCTTTATAGCCCTGTAAACGGGTATATCGTAAAATAATGGGAAGCCGGTCCGGCCTGGAGCCGGGCAGGGCGGAAAATGGAGGGAAAAATGGAACAGCAGCTGATCAGAGAGCGGTATGAGCTTTCCATGGCGCGGATCCTTAAATTTCAGGAGGAGCAGACGGTAACGGAGCCGTACAGGGATTTCTTTACGGCCATGTCCCGGTTTATCGGGCTCTGCGGCAGAGTCATGGAGGCAGTGGAGGAAGGAACTTTTGGTTCCTGGACCGGAGAGGAGCTTAAGGAGCTCAATGAAAAGCTCTATGAGGATATCCGGGGGGACCGGTATGAGACGAGCTACGGAAATCCGGCCTGGGCGGTGAGCCGGCTGGGAAAGGAGCTGGGAAGGCTGCTCTGCTTCCTGTACGCCGAGATCCGGGGCGATATCGCCTACGCCTTTGAGGGACGGATGCTGGAAATGGTCATCGGAAACGAGGCCCTGATCGAGATCTATAATCTGTTCGAGGAAGGCGTTCCCACAGAAAGGGAAGTGAAGGACGTCCTGTACTGGTGCGTCAGCGATTACTGCGACGTGACCTTAACATACAGGATCCGGGAATGCCTGGACCCGTCCCTGGACTTTGCAAAGAAGATCATCATGGAAAGCGATCTTTCTGATCTGTCCTACCTGTACCGGTTCGGCGAGTATATTTCAGAGCAGGAGCTCCAGACAGCCGGTTTCCTGAACCGTCTTCCGGAGGAGACCATCCGCTGCATGGCGGATACGTATACCGACGGATATATCCGGGGATTTGCCGTCATGGGCCGCGATCTTTCAAAGAAAAAGACCGTGCTGATCCGTTATCCCCTGGGATTCGAGCGGATGATCCGCCAGGCTGTGAAAAATTTTGAGGCCCATGGGCTTTCTGTGATCTTCATGCGGGCAGCCGTGGACAGCGTCAATAAAAACCCGGCAGGAAGAGCGGGATACACCTCCTCTTCGCCCAATAAGCAGTATGACTATGATCACAGGTATGACAGCGCCGTTTATTATGATAAGGCGTTCCGGGACCGGAAACTTTCCGTTTTAAAGACTGCCTATGAGCAGTACAAAAAGGAAGCCGCAGAATACGCCGGACCGGCTGTGGTGGAGACCTTTGGAGAGGACAGCTTTTCTCCGGTCAATAAGGAGGAGGCCTGGTCCTTCACAGAAAAGCAGCAGAGGCTGTTCCTGGAATACAGGAATCTGTCCATGCCGGTGGTGAACCAGTATATCCCGGGCGACGAGACCAGCTTTACGATCATCGCCTTCCCGCTGCCTTCCATCGGACCGGATTTTGAGGAGATCTTTAAGGAAACCATCGACATCAATACCCTGGATTACGTAAAATACCAGAAGATCCAGCAGCACATCATCGACGCCCTGGACCGGGCGGAGTACGTGGAGGTCCTGGGAAATGGAACGAACCGGACGAACCTCCGCATCGATCTGGCGGAGCTTTCCGATCCGGCCTCCCAGACCCGGTTTGAAAACTGCGTGGCTGATGTAAATATCCCTCTGGGAGAGGTGTTTACATCTCCGAGGCTTTCTGGAACGGAAGGCCTCCTCCATGTGGGAAGCGTTTATATCAGCGGCATCCAGTTTAAAGATCTGACCATGGAATTTAAGGAGGGCCGGGTGACCTTCGTATCCTGCGGCAACTTCCTGGAGGAGCTTTTGCCCCTGGCTGGAGAGCAGGAAAAAAAGGAGGCCGCCGAGGCAGGAAGACGGCTGGTGGTCCAGGAGATCATGAACCAGCATGAGACCCTTCCCATGGGAGAATTTGCCATCGGCACCAATACCACGGCTTACGCCATGGCCGAGCGGTTCGGGATCACAGACCGGCTGCCGATCCTGATCGTGGAGAAAATGGGCCCCCATTTTGCTGTGGGAGACACCTGTTATAGCTGGTCTGAGGACAGCCCCATGTATAATCCCGACGGCAAGGAGATGACTGCCAGGGACAACGAGATCTCCATCTTAAGGAAGGAGAATGTTTCCCGGGCATATTTCGGTGTCCATAAGGACATCACCATCCCCTATAAGGAGCTGGGCAGCATCACCGTCGTGGAGCCTGGCGGAACCCGGGTCCCAATCATAAAGGACGGCCGTTTTGTGCTCCCTGGAACAGAAGAGTTGAACCAGGCACTTGACAGGTAAATAAAAAGCTAGTATTATGATTCATAAGAAGAATGATTCATCTTACTAGCTTTTATTAGAATTACTTATTAATAATCATCTACCTATGAAGGAGTGTTGACAATGGCAAAAGTAAGCATTGTAATGGGAAGCGATTCGGATATGCCGGTAATGGCCCAGGCCGCAGACTTCCTGGAAGAGATGGGGATCGATTTTGAAATGACCATAATTTCCGCCCATAGGGAGCCGGATATTTTCTTTGATTATGCAAAGACCGCCGAGGAGCGGGGAGTAAAGGTGATCATCGCCGGAGCCGGGAAGGCAGCCCATTTACCGGGCATGTGTGCAGCCCTGTTCCCCATGCCGGTCATCGGCATCCCCATGAAAACGTCTGATCTGGGCGGCGTGGACTCCCTTTATTCCATTGTCCAGATGCCCTCCGGCATCCCGGTGGCCACGGTTGCCATCAACGGAGGAAAGAACGCGGGGATCCTGGCAGCGAAGATCCTGGCTGCCTCTGATCCGGAGCTCCTTTCCCGGTTAAAGGCATACTCTGAAAAGATGAAAAACGAAGTCGTAGGAAAAGCGGAGAAGTTAGACAAGACCGGATACAAAGAGTATCTGGCGTCCATGAAGAAATAAGGCGCACAAAACGGAAACACAAACGAAAACCCTGGATTTTAGGAGGAAAGTATGGATTACAAGAAAGCCGGAGTAGATATTGAAGCTGGTTATAAGTCTGTGGAATTAATGAAGGCGCATGTGAAGAAGACCATGCGTGAAGAGGTTTTAGGCGGTCTCGGAGGCTTTTCCGGCGCCTTTTCCCTGGCGAAGATCAAAGAGATGGAGGAGCCTGTGCTGCTTTCCGGTACCGACGGCTGCGGAACAAAGGTGAAGCTTTCCATGATCATGGATAAGCACGATACCATCGGTATCGACGCCGTTGCCATGTGCGTCAACGATATTGCCTGTGCAGGCGGAGAGCCCTTATTCTTCCTGGATTATATTGCATGCGGCAAGAATTATCCGGAAAAGATCGCGGATATCGTTAAGGGCGTGGCCGAGGGCTGCCTCCAGTCGGAAGCTGCTCTGATCGGCGGAGAGACTGCGGAGCATCCGGGTCTCATGGCAGAGGACGAGTACGATCTGGCCGGTTTTGCTGTGGGTGTCTGCGATAAGAAGGAAATGATCACAGGCGAGAACCTGGCTGTCGGAGACGTTCTCATCGGCATGGCCTCCACAGGCGTTCATTCCAACGGCTTCTCTCTGGTGAGAAAGGTGTTTGAGAAGGAAATGGACCGCGAGGGCCTGGATACATATTACGACGAGCTGGGAAAGACCCTGGGTGAGACACTGCTGGCTCCCACCAGGATCTATGTAAAAGCATTAAAGAATGTGAAAAATGCCGGCGTGACTGTAAAGGCGTGCAGCCACATCACAGGCGGCGGATTTTATGAGAACGTTCCCCGTATGTTAAAGGACGGCGTTCATGCTGTGATCAGAAAGGACAGCTATCCTGTACCGCCTATTTTCGGAATGATGCAGAAAAAGGGCCAGATCGAGGAGCAGATGATGTACAATACCTTTAATATGGGGATCGGCATGATCGTTGCCGTGGATCCGGCTGACGCTGAAAAGGCCATGGAGGCCATGCGGGCAGCAGGCGATACGCCGTATATCATCGGTTCCATTGAGGCAGGCGAAAAGGGAGTGACCTTATGCTAAGAGTCGGGGTGCTGGTTTCCGGAGGAGGGACCAATCTCCAGGCCATCCTGGATGCCATGGACCAGGGAAAGATCACCAATGCAGAGGTTGCGGCTGTCATCAGCAATAACCCGGGTGCATACGCCCTGGAGCGGGCCAGGAACCATGGGATCCCGGCAGAGTGCATCTCACCGAAGGATTTTCCGGACCGGGCTTCCTTTAACGAGGCCCTGGTGGCAAAGGTGGATTCCTATGACCTGGACCTGGTGGTCCTGGCAGGCTTCCTGGTAAAGATCCCGGAGGCCATGATCGCAAAGTACAGGAATAAGATCATCAATATCCATCCGTCCCTGATCCCGTCCTTCTGCGGCGTGGGCTATTATGGGTTAAAGGTCCATGAGGCTGCCCTGGCCAGGGGCGTGAAGCTCACAGGAGCTACCGTCCATTTCGTGGACGAGGGCATGGATTCCGGCCCCATCCTTTTACAGAAGGCAGTGGAGGTAAAGCCGGGGGATACGCCGGAGCTTTTGCAGCGGCGGGTCATGGAGGAGGCCGAGTGGGTGATCCTCCCAAGAGCCATTGATATGATCGCCAACGGACAGATATAGAAAGATCGCAGCCCTTGTTTACAGGAGGAGAGGAAAATGAAAGTTCTGATCGTAGGAAGCGGCGGAAGAGAGCACGCCATTGCCTGGAAGACGGCCCAGAGCCGCCGGGTGGATAAGATCTACTGCGCACCGGGAAACGCCGGGATCTCCCAGGTGGCGGAGTGCGTGGATATCAAGCCCATGGAGTTTGAAAAGCTGGTGGCCTTTGCCAAAGAAAAGGAGATCGATCTGACGGTGATCGGCATGGACGATCCCCTGGTAGGCGGTATCGTGGACGCCTTCCAGGAGGCTGGACTGCGGGTATTCGGACCCAACAAGGCAGCGGCTATCCTGGAGGGCTCCAAGGCGTTCTCCAAAAACCTCATGAAAAAATACGGGATCCCAACGGCGGCCTATGAGACCTTTACGGATCCGGAGGCGGCGCTGGCATACCTGGAGACTGCAAAAATGCCCATTGTATTAAAGGCCGACGGGCTGGCCCTGGGAAAGGGCGTGCTGATCTGCCAGGACCTTTCTGAGGCCAGGGCCGGAGTCCGTGAGCTGATGATGGATAAAAAGTTCGGCTCTGCGGGAAACGAGATCGTAGTCGAAGAATTCATGACAGGCCGGGAGGTTTCCGTCCTTTCCTTTGTGGATGGAAATACAGTGAAGATCATGAGCTCTGCCCAGGACCACAAGCGGGCCAAGGACGGAGACCAGGGCTTAAACACCGGCGGTATGGGAAACTATTCCCCCAGCCCCTTCTATACGAAGGAAGTGGACGCCTACTGTCAGGAGCATATTTACCAGCCTACGGTGGACGCCATGAAGGCCGAAGGCCGTCCCTTTAAGGGCGTGATCTTCTTCGGTCTGATGCTGACGGAAAACGGCCCCAAGGTACTGGAATACAATGCCAGATTCGGCGATCCGGAGGCCCAGGTGGTGCTGCCCAGGCTGGAAAATGATATTGTGGATGTATTTGAGGCCTGCATTGACGGGACCCTGGACCAGATCGATCTGAAATTCGATAACGACCGGGCCACCGTCTGCGTGATCCTGGCCTCCGACGGATATCCCGTTTCTTATGAGAAGGGCTTTGTGATCGACGGCCTGGAGAAGTTCAGGGATAAAGAGGATTACTATGTATTCCACTCCGGTACGAAGTTCAACGGCCAGGGCCAGATCGTCACCAACGGCGGCCGGGTACTGGGCGTGACGGCCAACGGAGCCACTGTGAAGGAAGCCAGAGAAAACGCATATAAGGCAGTGAAGGAGATCTCCTTTGCCAACAAATATTACAGGACGGACATCGCCAGGGCGGTGGACGAGGCGTAGGGATATTGGAAAGACCACGGACAGCCGGGAAAAACTGGCTGGCCGTGGTCTTTCTTTTTTCTGCTGTAAAAAAACAATGTGCCGTGACAGGGGTGAAGAATGGGAAAACTGTTTTCAATCAGCCGCCTGTTTCGCAGAAAACCCCATCTGGCATAGTTTGGCGTGGCAATCCTAAAAACATTGAAATACAGGATCTGATTTCTTGCTTCGGTTACTGCAAGCGTAACTGGTTATTATATTCGCGATTGGTTAGAACGAAATGATAAAGACAGCGAACCCGAAAAGGGCCCCCAGAGATTGGTCTCTCTGGGGGTTCGCTTTAGCTGTGGAACAGGGTCCGGTTTCCTTGCTAAGACTGTAATATGCCACGTCTGGGAAAGAGTCAACGGTTTCGTTCCTGGAAAGATATCCAGGACAGATACCCGCGTCAGAAATGGTACGGGACAGGCAGGGAAAACAGGCTGTAAATGATACTGTTTTCATCATATTGTAAGAATAAATAAAGGATTCAGGTGTGACTTTATGATACAATACAAATATACAGAGAACGGTACATGTTTGTCTGGACACAGGAAGGGGTGATGATATGTGGATCTTTCTGATGATCTCATTTGTGCTGGTAATGGCCGAGGCTTTTACCCTGGGAAATGCCGGTGCCAGATACAAGAATAAATACCCGTGTGCCGTAAAGATATTTTTGTTGGGCTATGTGGTATTTGCCGGCTGCTTTGTTTTCCCGGTCCTAAGCCCGGTTTCCCCTCTGGATTTTTCAAAAATTTATTTTCTGGTGGTGTCCTATGGAGTGATCGGTCTGGGATTTGCCAGAGTTTATGGGGCAAAAAAAGAAAAACGGGTTTACCTTCTATCAGTTATCCTGACGATTGCCGGGCTGCTTTGCAGATACCTGCTGGAGTACGGCGAGGTATCCAACACTTACAATTTTACAGTCGGCAATGTCCTGACATACATTTGTATCATGCCTGCTTTTGCTGTGCTGGCATATCATTACATTGCAGAGTATCTGATGTCCCAGTCTTAAAATAGCGGAGGTGCGGTCTATGGAAAAAAGCCAGAACATGGATCAGGATAGAGCTGTTTTTATGAAAGGATCGCAGAACTGCATGGGAAACGGTGAAAGACATCTGACTCAAAAAGAAAGGCGGCGATATTGTGATAAAAAGGATATTTATGTTTTTTGGACTTTCCTGTCTGCTTCTGTCAGGATGCCAGGCTCCTGCCGGGACACCATCGGAACCAGATACCCTTGCCCCCACCGGATACGCTTCTGAAGAGGTACAGCGGATCTCTGTTTTTTATGATGGATCCCTGTACTTGTACAATGCCACTGGCTTTGATCTTCCCAGGGAGGACGGCTGGCAGTTTTTGGGGAATGTAGCTTCCGTCAATAATTTGGAATGGCCTGCGGAGGATTTCTGCGGCACCCATCTGAATCAGGGGCAGGAAATTTATTATGATCCGGAAGAACCGAAAAAATTGTATGTAAAATATGACAGGGGCTTTGCGCTTTTTGAGGCAGAAGAAAATGCTGAGACAGAAAACACCGGAACTCTGGGAATCGGGGCGTCTGAACACCAGGGAACAGAAAATCCCAGCGCCGGGGAATCCGGGGATGATGGCGCCGGGGAGACGATCCAGGCAGAGTCAGAGGCTGGTCTCCTCCAGGGAGTGACCATGGAGATCACGGACGTTACAGAAACAGGGATCACGGTTTCCCTGGTGAACCACACGGAGCTCAATATGGAATTTGGGGAGGAATACAGTCTGGAGGTCTGGAACGGCACAGGCTGGGAGGCGGTTCCATATGAAGATGGCCAGTGGGCCTTTCACAGTATTGCCTATTCCATGCCGGAAAACCAGCCGGTGGAGTGGAAGGCAGACTGGGAAGCGCTTTACGGAACATTGGAACCGGGGCAGTACCGGCTGGTGAAGCCGGTCATGGATTTCCGGGGGCCAGGGGACTTCACAGAGTACGGGCTGACGGCAGAATTTGAGCTTCCGGTCCAGGCGTTACAGGAGCCGCCGGTCCTGAGGCTCCAGGATTCTCTTTCCTCCACCCTGGCGGAGCTTCAGCTGGAGCCGGAAAATTATACATGGCACTGTAAACGCGGAGCCGGCGGAGAAATGCAGGGGATCACAGCCTGCGGAGCCGCTTCCACGGAGGCGTTTCCACAGCAGGATCCGCTGGAGCTTACGCAGTACCAGGGAATGGAAGGCGTTTTATATACAGTATCCTGTACAGTGGTTCCCGACCGGATGAATATAAAAGAATACTCCAGGGCCGACATGGGAAAAGCGGATGCAGAGCCTGTTTCGGAAACAATCTTGGAAGCTGGGGAGCTGCTGGAGCTCAGGCCCGACCGGATGTATGAGATCCTGGCAGAGTGGGACAGCGGCCGGGGAGATGCCAGGGGCTTTTATGGAGAGGCATGTTATCTGGTGGTCACAGAATAGGGGAGCCTGGAGGCTGCTGCAAAAAGCGGGTCATGAACCTGCCCCTTGCAGCAGCCTTTTTTCGTTCATAAAACTGTAAGATTTCTCTTCTTGCACAAATAGGTCTATTATGATAGACTTAAAATACAAAAGGACTATTGCAATAGACCGTGGTAAGGAGGGAATATATGACAGATCTGAAATTGTATGAAAGCGAATACCGGTTTATGGATCTGATCTGGGAGGCGGAGCCGGTGCGGTCCACGGAGCTGGCGAAAATGGCCAGAGAGCGGCTGGAGTGGAAAAAATCCACCTGCTATACGGTTTTAAAGAAGCTGGAGGCCAAGGGCTTTGTAAAGAACGAGGATGCCACGGTCACGTCCTTGATTGGCCGGGAGCAGGTACAGAGGGCCGAGAGCAGCCAGCTGATCGAAAGGAGCTTCGGCGGTTCTCTTCCGGCCTTTCTCAATGCGTTCCTCAGCGGACGCAGGCTGACGGCTGAGGAGGCCAGGGAGCTGCACCGGCTTATCGAGGAAGCCGTTCCCGGGGACGGCGCGTCTGAGGAGGAGCATAGGGAAGAGAAGGGAGGGAGCGTATGAGCCTGTTTGACGTAGGCACGATGACGGAGCTTTTAAACAGAAGCCTGACGGGAGGGGTTGTGATCCTGGCCGTTCTGGCGCTGCGCCTTATGATGAGGCGGTTCCCAAGAAAATATGTGTGTATTTTGTGGCTGGCTGCCTTTGGAAGGCTGCTGTTTTCCATTCCGGTCCCGGCGGCTTCCAGTCTGTTTCCGGCGGCGGAACCGCTCCAACAGGCCGCTGTGGAGGTGGATGGAAGGCCCGGCATGGGCACGGTCCTCCGGCTGTCCACAGGACTGGAGCCGGTGGATTCGGCTGTCAATGAACTTCTTTGGCAGCTTCTGGAGCCTTCTCCAGCGACGTCTGCGGATCCGGTGCAGATCTATGCCTTCGCGTTCCAGTGGCTGTGGCTGGGCGGAATGGTAGTCCTTCTTCTGACAGGGCTTTTCCGGTATGGGCTGCTGAAGCGGCGGATCTCTGATGCAGTCCCGGCGGAGGAGGCCCAGTGTACGGTGAGGGGGAAGCGGCTGGAACGCGTATATATCACGGACCGGATCCAGATGCCCATGGTGCTGGGGATCTGGAAGCCCAGGATCCTCCTTCCGTCTGCCTGCTCTGGTGAAGAGCGGAAAGAGGAGAGGGAGCTGATCCTGGCCCACGAACAGGCCCACAGGCTCCGGTACGACCATGTGACAAAGATATTTGTTTTTGGAGTCCTGGTCATCCACTGGTTCAATCCACTGGCATGGGCCGCCTTCCTCCTGTACTGCCGGGATGTGGAGATGGCCTGTGATGAGAAGGTGATGGAATGGCTGGGAGAGGAAAGCAGGAAGCCCTATTCCCTGGCCCTGCTCCGGTTTGAGGAGGAGAGGAGCGCCCTGCTTATTCCCCTGGCCTTTGGGGAAAGCAGCGCCAGGGAACGGATCCGGCATATTTTAGATTACAGGAAGCCGGGCTCCTGGATGACCGCCCTGGCTCTGCTCCTGGTGGCCCTGGCCGCGGGACTCTTTCTCATGGCTCCGGACGGGAAGGCCCAGAATGCTGTCAGCATCATCGGGGGAGCAGATGGCCCCACCTCGATCTTCCTGGCAGGAAAGACAGGAGACGGGCAGACCGCAGAGTCCTTCAGCATCATCGGGGGAGCGGACGGCCCCACCTCCATTTTCCTGGCGGGAAAGGTTGGGGAAGGAGACGGGGAGGAGAAAGCTCCGGCGGCAGTCCTGGATCTGGAGAAGGCGAAAAAAGAGCCCTATGGTGCAGCGGCGGAGCTGGACTGGGTCAGCGGCGGAAAGATCTCTCTCCACGGCAGCTTCGGGTACCTGTCCTTCCTTCTGAAGGCCAATGGGAAATCCGAGCTGGCCGCGGCCTTTACCCTGGAGGAGGCAGGCCCCATCGTCGTCCAGGGCGACCGGTATACAGAGGTCGTGGGAGGCCGCGATTCGGCTCTTGTGGTGACGGAGGCATATAAGGAGGGCGGAGACAGCCGGATCTTCTGGTATCTGGAGGATGGAGGGACCGTGGAGCCTCTTCCGGAAGATATGACGAAGCTGTTTCTGGAGCAAAGTGGCTCCGGCGTATTCCGGGATGCCCCCCTGGCAGAGGAGTACCGGCAGCAGGTGGAGGAAAAAATAGCGGAGATCCCGGGGAACCATCTGGTATACGGCCCGGTGGAGATCCCGGAAACGGACAGCATCATCTGCGGCTTTCTGGCAGCGGACGGACCGGACCTGGAGGATCTCTGGTACGGGATCTGGTATGAGATGGATGGCCGGATCGAGAAATACGTTCTGTTTCCGTAAGATCTGCGCACGGCTGGATTGATACAAATTTATAAAGATTTTAGAACCAAGCTATTGACAAATCACGACATATATTGCAAACTATAAAAAGTGGTTTTGAAAACCACATCAAAAAGTGGAGGGTTTTGTCGTGGTACAGATAGTGACGGATTCTTCTGTGCTCTATACAGAAGAAGAGGCGAAGGCGGCCGGATTTGACGTGATCCCCCTGTGTGTCAGCGTGGGAGATATGGATGGCCGGGATTTACAGATCGATATGGAAGAGTTCTACGGGCGTATTGGAAAGGGAGAGATTCCCAGGTCCTCCCAGCCTCCCATCGGGGATGTTGTGGAGGTCTATGAGAAATACCAGGATGCGGATGTTTTGAATATCTGTGTCGCCGACGGTCTTTCGGGGACGTATCATGGTGCCTTAAGCGCCAGGGATATGGTGGAAAACCGGGACCGGATCACCGTGTTCAACAGCCGGACCCTTTGCGGCCCCCACAGATATATGGTGGAAAAGGCCCAGAAGATGAAGGAGGAGGGGAAGGGGATCCCCGAGATCCTGGAATGGTTAAAGAGTGCAGCGGAAAAGACGGAATCTTTTCTGATCCCCCAGGACTTTGGATTTTTAAAGCGCGGAGGGAGGCTGACTCCTGTGGCGGCGGCCCTGGGTTCAGTCCTTAAGCTGAAGCCGGTGATGCGGCTGACGGAGGACGGCACCCGTCTGGATAAATTTTTTGTGAAGCGTACCATGTCAGCGGCTGTGTCCGGGATCATGGACCATATGAAGAAAAAAGGGATCGATGGGCGGTATCTCCTTTATATCGTCCATGCGGCGGCTCCCAAAGAAGCCGGAGCCATCCGTGAGATGATCGAAGCAGAATTTAAAGGGATCGGGATCCAGATGATGGATCTAAGCCCTGTATTCGTGGCCCAGGGCGGACCCGGGTGCGTGGCCATCCAGTATATCGAACGATAGGAATAAAAAGGACCGGTACCTTCCGGGGCATGAGGCTGCCCGGGAGCGTACCGGTCTTTTTTGGGTTCCTGGCAAAAGGGAGGGGACTGGCCCCGACCGCTTTTTATTCTGCAACGGTCACAGAAGTGATGTGCGGGTTTACGCCCTCATACCAGTAAAGGAAGCCCTCGGCGTCGATGGTCTGGCCGATCTCCAGGGCCTTTACAGCGGCATATACATCAGAGGAAGCATCGCAGAGGTAGGACTCTACAACGAAGGAATAGGTCTGGCCGTTATAGGAAACGTTAAAGTACAGATCGTCGCCTTCAGAGCCGCTTCCATCCCAGTTGTAAAGGAAAGCGACGTCATTGCCGTCCGCATCCTTTCCTGCGGGCTCCACAGTCAGTCCCTTAAAGGTGGCCAGCTGGTTCTGGTGGTCGATGAGCTCGTCCTTGCCCAGAAGCTCTGTGGCGTCAAAGGGCTCAGCGATGAATTCACCATCGACAAATTCGAAGGTGGCGTCGATGATCTCCACCTCGCCGGACCACTCAGTCTTATAGCCGGTTACCCGGATCGTTGCGCCGGGAACTAATTTTTCATAGTCCTCTTTGGAGCAGGCCATGTTATAAAGGAAGTATGCGCCGTCCTCATCCTGGGCGTAAACGGTGGCCTTGTCCTCCCACCAGGACTGCTTTGCCTGTACGGAAGCCTCGATGACAACCTTGGAATCCAGCTCGGCGGCCATGTACTCCTCATAGCTCATGACAGAAACCTCTCCGGCCTCAGCGGCAGACGTTTCGGCAGCGGAGGTTTCAGCGGCAGACGTTTCGGCAGCGGAGGTTTCAGCGGCAGATGTCTCAGCAGCAGAAGTCTCGGCGGCTGTGGTCTCAGCCTCGCTGGCGGCTGTGGTTTCGGTGCTGTTTCCGGAACAGCCGGTCATGGCCATAGCCATGGAAAGTGCGATTGCGGTTACTGTGATTTTTTTCATAATCAGCTCTCCTTTTAATACAATATTTCCCAACCACCTATTATAGCTGAAAAAACGGGAAAATCAATGATTTTGTGTTCTCTTTTTCAAGATATCCCGGAAGGCCCAGAGAAGGATCAGTACCCAGGAAAGTATAAGACCGCCCACGAGGACCCTGGCGGTCCAGGGAAGAGGACCCAGATCGGTCTTTCCAGAGGTCTGGGCCTTCACCTCATCCAGATGGTAAAGGCTGGCCACATCGTCAAAAAGACGGTCCATGTAGGCATCGTCCACGGTCTCCTTCCGCCGGACAGATTTGGTCACGCTTTCGATGAGCTGGCCCGCTGCGTCCCGGAGAGAGGCAGAGCCGTTGAACACAGGAGTTACAAAGGTATTTCCGGTGTTGGAAAGGAGCAGCATGGATGCCTGGATTTTTATTTTATAAAAATCATCGTCATCCTCCCCGGCCCTGGAAAGATAGTCCTGGTATTCCGCTGAATCCTGGGCCATGGAGGTCACAGGAACGTACCCCTCGGTCCGGGCGTAGGCGGTCTGGACCTGGTTAGTCAGCAGATACTGGGTAAAGAGCCAGGAAGCCATCACCTCTCCCGGATCCTCTTTATTGAAGATGCATACAGACGGTCCCTGGGAGATCATCTGCGGGTGCTCCGGATCAAACTGGGGAATGGGCATGATCTCTGTTTCAAAATCCACCCGGGCATCCTCAGCAATATCAGAAAGGGGAGCCCCGGCGCCCATCCAGGTGGCTCCTGCTGTGGAATCGATGGCGAAAACGCACTGACCGGCATTCAGAAAGTTGGCCGGATAGCTGGAGATCTTAAAGGTGGAAAAGGCCCCGGTCCCAGCATGGCCGGCGATGGAAGAAAGGAGCTCCCTGGTGGTATCGTTAAAGAGCTGGATCTCCCCCGACGGCGTGGAATAGCCTGCGCCCTTCTGTCTCAGCATCTGGATCATCATGTTGTCTGTGGATTTATAGATGAAGGGGATCATCACCTTCTGTCCGTTGACCTTATAGACTCCGTTTTCATCCTTTTTGGCAGCCGCCTCGGATACCTCCCAGATAAAATCCCAGGTGAGGGTCTCCGGCAGGGTGTAGCTCAGCTTTTCCACATAGGTCTTATTGATATAGCAGGCCTCGGTGGAACGCATGAAGGGCATGGCGTAGGTGCGCCCGTTTACGGTACACTCCTTTAAAAATTCCGGGATCAGATCCTCCTTTCCGGGACCGTCAAATTTCAGACGGCTGCCTCCCAGCCCGAATTCCGGATCCTCAGAAAGAGCGTCCAGGGGGACCACCACGTTGTCTCCGGTGAGATAGGTGGCGATGTGGTCGGGATAGGTGATGCAGACGTTGGGTGTGGTCCCGGTGGAGATATTGGTGATCACGTCGTTGTAGATCTTTCCATAGTCTGTATACAGCCGCAGGTTTACCGTGATATTGGGATACAGGGCCTGGAAATCCTCAATGGCCTTTTTGTAAATGTCCGTCTGACGCTTGTTGGTGTCATTTTTGGCCCAGAAGGTGATCTCATATGCTTTTGTCTCATCAAAGGTCTCCGGCGGCTGGAAGGCCTCCGTTTCCCTGGAGCCGTGGCAGCCGGACAGGAAAACGGCGCAGGCCGCGCCCAGAAAAAGGGGAAAAAGCCGTTTCCATCGGATCATCCTTTCATTCCTCCTCTCGATACGCCTTCCATGATCTTTTTGCGGAATACAAGGAACAGTGTAATGAGCGGCACTGAGATCACCACCACGGCCGCCATCATGGCCGGGATATTCTCGCGGCCAAAGCCGTTCTCACGGATCTCCTGGATCCCGTTGGATACCAGGAAAAGGTCCGGGTTATCGGTGACCAGCCGGGGCCATACATAGGAGTTCCAGCATTCAATGATCTTTAAAATGATAATGGTGACGATGGTAGGGCGGCAGATGGGGATCAGGACCTTCCATAGATATTTAAAATCGGAGGTTCCGTCCACCCGGGCCGCCTTGTATAATTCGTCCGGCACCTGCTCAAAGTTTTCCTTCAGCAGATAAATATAAAAGACGGACGTTACCGACGGCAGGATCAGACCGGCGAAGGTGTTTCTGAGGTCCAGGCCGGTGATGGTGGCGAAGTTGGTGATGACCACCAGTTCATTGGGGATCATCATTAAGGAAAGAAACAGTAAAAATACCAGATTCTTTCCCTTAAATTCCAGCCTGGCAAAGGCGTAGGCCGCCAGGATGCTGACCGCCGCCATGATGGCCGTGGTGAGCACTGTGAATACCAGGGTATTCAGAAGATACCGGCCCAGAGGGACTGCGGTAAAAGCTGCCTTATAGTTTTCTAAGGTGGGAGACAGGGTAAAGAGCGCCGGTATGTGCTCCGCGTTGTAGGAGCCGTAGCTTTTTACTGAGGTTAAGAGCATCCAGTAAAAGGGAAACAGCACCATAAGGGCCCATAAGACCAGGGCTGTGTAGGTGAGCGCTTTTCTGACAAGAGCCCGCCTGCGTTCTGTCTGCCGGATCCGTTCAAGATCCGTCTGATTTGGATGATTCATATTGACCTCCTGTTACTGGTTCTGCCTGCGGCTCACCAGGAGATTCACACAGGTGATGGTGAGCACGATGGCAAAAAGGATGATGGCAGCCGCTGAGGCGTAGGACGGATAACCGCCGGAGGCCCCGTACAGCATATCGTAAACGTACCCGACAATGGTGTTCATTCCGGCAGCGTTCAGATCGGTGCCGAACAGAGCCACAGCATCGCTGTACGCCTTAAAGGCCCCGATGAAGCCGGTGATCACCAGATACACGATCATGGGAGAGATCATGGGCAGGGTGATCCTGGTAAAGGTCCTGAACCGGGAGGTCCCGTCCACCCGGGCCGCTTTATAATAGTCCGGATTCACCGAAGCCAGGGCGCTGGTGAGGATCAGGATCTTAAAGGGCAGCACCACCCAGACCGTATAAAAACAGAGTACGGTCATTTTAGCCCAGTAGGGGCCGTCGATGAAATCCACGGACGGGCCGCCGAACCACTGGATCATCAGATTAACAAGGCCGTCGGTGTATTCCGTTTTCTGGAACAGGATCATGAACACCAGGCCCACGGCCAGGGTGTTGGTCACATAGGGCAGAAAATAAATGGTCTGGAACAGGTTTCTTAAGGGCTTTATGGAGCTTAAGCCCAGGGAGATGAGGAGCGCCAGGCCTGTAGACATAGGAACCGTGATGACCACCAGGAGGAAGGTGTTTTTCACCGCCTGGAGAAAATACGGGTCGTGGAGCACATAGGAATAGTTGTAGGTTCCCACGCCGAAATACGTCTGGGAAGCAAAGTTATAGCCCTCCTCCAGGGAATAGACGAAAACGTCTATGAGCGGATATACCATAAAGCAGCCGAGAAACAGGATGGCCGGAAGCAGGTACAGCCAGGGCTTTAGATCTGAATGTTTCATATAAGGAAGTCCCCCTGTGTTTTATGAGATGGAAAATGGGATCCGCGCTCCGGTCTCCCTGTGGAACAGGAACACCTTGGACGGCTTTAAGGAAAAATGCACGGATCCGGCGTCCCGGTCCACGGGCGTTTCTGCAGTGATGATGGAGCGGACCGAGGGATTTTCAGAACAGGGATGGGAGGAGATCACGCTCACGTCCCGGCCCATGACCTCCACCCGGCTTAAGCTGGCGGCAAAGGGGCCGTTTTCGGTGAGGATGAAGCCCTCGGGACGGATCCCCACGGTCACTGGCTGGTCCGGAACGCCCTTCACAGAAAGGACTGGCTGGTCTCCCAGCCACAGCGTCTCCTTCCGCACCTCTCCCTTAAACATATTGATGGGCGGGTTTCCCAGGAATTTTGCCACAAACAGGCTGGCCGGATCGTCGTACACCTCCTGGGGGCGGCCCATCTGCATGAAGATCCCGTCCTTCATGACCACGATCTGGTCGGAGATGCTCATGGCCTCCTCCTGGTCGTGGGTGACGAAAACGGTGGTGACTCTGGTCTCCTGCTGGATCTTCCGGATCTCCTCCCGGGTCTGGAGCCGCAGGCGGGCGTCCAGGTTGGACAGGGGCTCGTCTAAGAGGAGCACGTTGGGCGTTTTCACCAGGGCCCTGGCGATGGCTACCCGCTGCTGCTGGCCGCCGGAAAGCTCTCGGGGCTTCCGGTCCATGAGCCCCTGGATCTGTACCAGTCCAGCGGCTTTTTCTGCCCGCCGGTTCATTTCTTCTTTGGAAAGCTTCTGCTTTCCTTTGAGGTTTTCCAGAGGGAACAGGATGTTCTGGCGCACAGTCAGATGGGGATACAGGGCGTAATTCTGGAACACCATGCCAACACCTCTGAGCTCCGGGGGCATATCCGTCACATCGGTGTCCCCGAAATAGATCTTCCCCTCTGTGGGAGCTTCCAGGCCGCAGAGCAGGTTTAAGGCCGTGCTTTTTCCGCAGCCGGACGGCCCCAGAAGGCCGATGAGGGAGCCGTCGGGGATCTCAAAGGTGAAATCACTGACGGCTGTCACCTCTTCCCCCTTCTTCCCGCGGGCCGGAAATTTTTTTGTGAGATGCTCTAATACAATTTTCATGGGATCGTATCTCCTGACGTAATATTGATTCCTTTCGATTATAGCGGATTCCGCTTTTTTTTCAAGGTTTCCGGAGGAAAAGATTGGGAAGGAAGGCGGGTTGCCTTTTTTTCTCTTTCAGAGTACAATAGTTCTGACTGCGGAAGGAATTACAAAAGAAAAGAGGAATTTTATGGAAGAGATCCGAAACAAAAAGAAAATATGGGGCCGGTTCCTGCTTTCGATGCTGCTGGCGGCAGGACTTATTTCCGGCTGCGGAAACAGTGCTGGGACAGAGCTGCCGGCGGAACAGACGGCGGACGGTTCCGGCCTTGAAGTCCATTTCATCGACGTAGGCCAGGCGGACGCGGCCCTGGTGCTCTGTGACGGGGAAAGCATGCTGATCGACGGCGGAAACTCTGAGGATTCGGACGTGATCTATACCTATCTGGAAAAGCAGAAGGTGGAGGAGCTGGATTATATGGTCTGTACCCATGCCCACGAGGACCATGTGGGAGGCCTCTCCGGAGCCCTTACGTATGCGTCTGTGGATACAGCCCTTGCCCCGGTGACGGAGTACGACAGCAGGGCCTTTAGAAATTTTCTGGAGGGACTGGAAAAGCAGGGGACAGAGATCACCATACCAGAGGCCGGAGACAGCTTTTCCCTGGGAAGCGCCCAGGTGAAGATCCTGGGACCGGTCCGGGAGACGGATGAGACCAACAATACCTCCATCGTTCTCCGGATCGTATATGGGGATACGTCATTTTTATTCACCGGAGATGCGGAGCGGGAAGAGGAGGAGGACATCTTGGATACAGGGGAAGTCTTAAAGAGCACGGTCCTAAAGGTGGGCCACCACGGAAGCGACAGCTCCACTTCTTATCCGTTCCTTCGGGAGGTGATGCCGGAGTACGGCGTGATCTCTGTGGGGACCGGAAATACCTACGGCCATCCCACCCAGGAGGTCTTAAGCCGTCTGAGCGATGCGGGCGTGACGGTGTACCGGACGGATCTCCAGGGAGATATCATCTGTACCAGCGACGGCGCGGAGGTCACCTTCCGGACTGCTAAAGATACGGCTCCCCAGGAGGGAAGAAAGCCGGATCAGGAGGAGAAGGAATATATCCTCAATACAAATACTATGAAGTTCCACGCCCCCGCCTGCTCCAGCGCGGCGGAGATGGGGCCGGAGAACAAAAAGGAATTTAAAGGAACCAGAGAGGAGCTGCTGGAACAGGGATACAGTCCCTGCGGCCGGTGTAAGCCGTAGGAGGCAGGAAAGAGGAGAACTATGAAACTGGAAGAAAACAGAGCGCCGGACCCGAAGGAGGAGCCTGTGGCCGGGGACAGGCAGGAGATCATGGAGATCGCCATGCGGGCCGGGCACATCCTTCTGGAAAACGGTGCAGAGATCTCCCGGGTGGAGGAGACCATTGACCGGATCTGCCGTCATTACGGGATCCAGTCGGCAAATTCATTTGTCCTCAGCAATGGGATCTTTTCCACCATGGGAAACCAGAGAGAAGAATTCTTTGCCAGGGTGCAACACATTCCCGTCAGCGGCGCCCACCTGAACCGGGTGGCGGCCGTCAACCAGCTTTCCCGGGAGATCGAGGAAGGAAAACACACCATCGCGGATCTGGAGCGGTGCCTGGACGACATTGAAAACATGCCGGGAAAGCGAAATATTGTCCAGATCATGGCGTCAGCAGTGGGAAGCGGTGCATTCTGCCTGTTTTTCGGCGGTGATCTCCTGGACAGCGCGGCGGCATTTTTATCCGGGATGCTTTTGTATGTGTATATCCTTTACGGGGGATACAGGCTTTCCCGGCTGGTGGAGCATATCCTGGGAGGGGCCCTGGTAACGTTTTTATGTATGGTATTCTATCACCTGGGCCTGGGCCATAACGTCAGCTCCATGATCATCGGCTCTGTGATCCCCATGATCCCCGGGGTGGCCTTCACCAACGCGATCCGGGATCTGACGGACGGGGACTATATTGCCGGTTCGGTGCGGATGATGGATACGGCGCTGGTGGTCCTGGGGATCGCCCTGGGAGTGGGGATGATGTTCACCGCTTATTACCGGATCACAGGAGGAAATCTGCTATGACGAAGCTTTCTGCATGGTTTGCTTTTTTTCCGCCTTTTCCCACAGGCGAGCTTTTTAAGCAGCTTCTGGCGGCGGGCGTGGGGACGGCGGCTTTTTCCGTCCTGTTTTATGTACCGAGGAAATACTATGGCTTCTGCGCGGCCTGCGGTGCCTGGGGCTGGCTCACATATTTTGTCCTGGAATGGGCCGGGATGACTGTAACGGAGGCTACATTTTTTGCGGCAGCAGCGGTGGTTTTTTTGTCCAGGCTGTTTGCGGTCATGGAGCGGTGCCCGGCCACTCTGTTCATGATCCCGGGGATCTTTCCCCTGGTGCCTGGGGCTGGGATCTACTGGACAGCTTATTATATCGTGACGGATCAGATGGAACTGGCCAGCCGTACGGGCTTTTCCGCTGTCAAGGCGGCGGTGGCCATCGTTCTGGGGATCATTTTTGTGTTTGAGATCCCTCAGAGCTTTTTTAAACGGGTCCTGGGAAAAAAACGGGCGGGGGAAACCGCCCGGAACCAGTAAAATGCGCCGGGAAAGAAAAAGAATACAGGTATTTACAGATTTTTCCCAATATGCTATAATACTAAGAGTCTGTATCTTAAGAATACGAAAAGGATGGTTTTACAATGGCAACTTTACTTGAAACATGGAGAAACCTGGCATACGGTGATGGCCTCGACGATAAAAAGAGAGAAGATCTCTGGACGGGATATTTTACAGTGGAGAAGGGGATCTACGAGAAGATCCTTTCCGACCCGGCCCAGGTGGTAGAGGGGACCGTAAAGGAGCTGGCTGAAAAGTATGAGACAGAAGTGCTCATCATGACCGGATTTTTAGACGGCATCAACGAGAGCTTAAAGGGATATGAGAATCCCATCGAGACAATGGACGAGAATACGGCCGTTAAGATCGAGATCGATCCGGAAAAGCTGTACTACAATATGGTGGAAGCGAAGGCGACCTGGCTGTACGGCCTTCCCCAGTGGGAAACGATCCTCACTGAGGAAAAGAGGAACGAGCTTTATAAGGCCCAGAAGGCTTCCGGTACAGTACGCCGCGAAGGCCATAAGATCTACCCCAACGATCCGTGTCCCTGCGGAAGTGGTAAAAAATATAAAAAGTGCTGCGGACGGAATCAGTAAAAAGCTGACGGACATGGGAGCGTTGCAGAATCTGTGGAAATTCTGCTGCGCTCCCTTTTTACGCGAGGGAGACACATGGAAGCATATACGGGATTTGCGGCGGTTTATGATACATTTATGGATAATGTCCCCTATGGGGAATGGTGCGAATACCTGGCAGGGCTTTTAAAGGAGAACGGTGTGGAGAACGGACTGGTCCTGGACCTGGGCTGCGGCACCGGGAGCCTTACGGAGCTTCTGGCTGCCAGGGGCTATGATATGATCGGCATTGATTATTCAGAAGAAATGCTGGAGCTGGCAGCCGGAAAGCGGGCGGAGTCGGGACAGGATATCCTGTATCTCTGCCAGGATATGCGGGAGTTTGAGCTGTACGGCACTGTGAGGGCTGTGGTGTCCATCTGTGACTGTATCAACTATATCACAGACCCGGCGGACCTGGCAGAGGTTTTTTCCCTGGTCAATAATTATCTGGATCCGGGCGGAGTCTTTATTTTCGATCTCAATACGGAATATAAGTACGCCCAGGTCATGGGAGACACCACAGTGGCAGAGGACCGGGAGGAATCCAGTTTTATCTGGGACAATCAGTATGATCCGGAGGAGAGGATCAATATTTACGATCTGGCGATATTCCTGCGGGAGGAAAACGGTCTTTACAGAAAATACCAGGAGACCCATTACCAGCGGGCTTATTCCTTAGAAGAAATACAGGAGGCCCTGGCTCTGGCCGGAATGGAATTTGTGACGGCATATGACGCTTTTACAAAGGATGCGCCCCGGAAGGAAAGCGAAAGGATCTATGTCATAGCCAGGGAACATGGAAAGAAGCAGAATAATTAAGGAAGGTTTGAGAATATGACGGATTATATAATCAGAGCAACGGCAGCGGAGGGACAGATCCGCGCCTTTGCAGCTACCACCAGGGATCTGGTGGAGGCTGCCAGAGATGCCCATAATACCAGCCCGGTGGCTACGGCAGCCCTGGGACGGCTTTTAACGGCCGGAGCCATGATGGGGATCATGATGAAGGGAGAAAAGGATCTTCTGACCCTCCGGGCAGAGGGAGACGGCCCCATTGGCGGCCTTTTGGTGACCGCAGATTCTAAAGGGGACGTCAAGGGCTACGCCTTCAATCCGGAGGTCATGCTGCCGCCCAACGCCCAGGGAAAGCTGGATGTGGGAGGCGCTCTTGGGGTGGGCGTCTTAAGTGTGATCCGGGATATCGGCTTAAAGGAGCCCTATGTGGGCCAGACCATTCTGGTTTCCGGTGAGATCGCCGAGGATCTGACGTACTATTACGCCACCTCTGAGCAGGTTCCGTCCTCGGTAGCTCTGGGAGTCCTTATGAATAAGGATAACACGGTCCGCCAGGCCGGAGGCTTCATTATCCAGCTGATGCCGGGAGCTTCTGATGACTGCATCGACCGGCTGGAGGCCCGTCTGGGAGAGATGAGCTCCATCACCGCTCTTCTGGATGCTGGAAAGACACCGGAGGAGATCTTGGAGGATCTTCTGGGGGATATGGGCCTGGAGATCCTGGACCGTCTTCCTGCCAGGTTCCACTGTGACTGCCATAAGTCCCGGGTAGCAAGAGCCATTACGAGCATTGGAAAAAAAGAACTCCAGAGCATGATCGACGAAGGAAAGCCCATTGAGGTGAGCTGCCATTTTTGTAATAAGATCTATACATTTACAGTGGATGAGTTAAAGGGAATGCTGGAAAAGGCCACCAGGCCATAAAGGATACGGATCAGAAACACCGGAGAGAACGGGATCCCGGAGAATGCTGCAAAAGGGGGTGCTGCAAAGGAAGGGCTTTGGAAAGCTTCTTCACCTGTTTTGCAGCATCCTCTGATGTAATCAGCTTCATGCACATCCGCTTCGTTCTAACAAGCTGTTTCTCTGGTTAGAAAAAGGCACAATGAGAATCGGCGATTAGAGTCTGGTTACGTTGACGGCCTGGGGACCCTTGGAACCCTCGATCACGTCGAATTCGACGTCTGCACCTTCGTCGAGGGTCTTAAAGCCTTCCATATTAAGACCAGAGTAGTGTACGAACACGTCATGCCCATCTGCATCGCAGATAAAGCCGTAACCTTTTTGGTTGTTAAACCACTTAACTGTACCTTTCATATGATACCTCCGCAATAAGACCTTGCAGGCCGCGCCTGCTGTGTTCACAATAGCACAACCGGTTAGGGATGTCAAATAAAATCATGTGGATGATTTTGCGGTTATTCAAAAAATATGAGGGAATCTTGCAATGATGAAAAAAAGACTGGATTTTCAGCACAAAATGAAAAATAACGCCTGGAACCATTTCCGGACCATCACCCACCACCGGCTGCTGGTCATGAAGGGCTGCTTCCAGGTAGGGCTTTACAGACAGGGGCTGCTCCACGATCTGTCCAAATATACCTGGACAGAATTTAAGACGGGAGTCCGCTATTATCAGGGAGACCGCAGTCCCAATGCGGCTGAGAAGGAGATCATGGGATATTCTCCGGCCTGGCTCCACCACAAAGGGAGGAATAAGCACCATTTTGAGTACTGGACCGATGTTTCCACCAGGGAGGATAACTGGAGGATCGTTGGAGTGAAGATGCCGGTCCGGTATTTTGTTGAGATGGTCATGGACCGGATCGCCGCATCCAGGACGTACCGGGGCAGGGCGTACACGGACGGAGACCCATATGCATATTTTTCACGCAGCAAGGATGTTCTGACCATGCACCCGGAAACCAAACGGGAGCTGGATAAGGTGCTCCGTATGCTGGAGAAAAAGGGGGAGCCGTATACCTTCCGGTATCTGCGGTATCTTTTGAAAAAAGGGGATTATTAAGAGATCTGGGCGGCTTAAAAAAGCTCCGCCCAGATTTTTTTAATATACTGGTTGAGCCGGACGGGATCCTGGAAACAGGAGGGCGAAAACTCAAAGAATCCAGTCCTGTCTTTGGAAGAGGTCTTAAATTCCGGAGTCCAGACAGGCTCCGGCTGGGGAAGGAAAACGCCGCTTTTTTTCGTATAGCACGTTTCCTTTGTGGCTTTTATGCGGGCGTCCCGGTCCACGTATTCGCCGACGCTTTTGTGGACCGCCGTATCCTCGTAGATCAGATAATAGTAGTCCTTATAGTTGGGATAATAGTATTTAAGGGTTCCCTCATAAAGCCGGATGGAAAGCTCCAGGGCATTTCCGGCAGCCGCAAAACCGTAGGAGGGGACGGCGGCACAGAGGGGCCGGGGCAGAACGGTCTCTTCTTCTCCCTTTAAGGAAAGCAGGAGCCGGGGCGTTTCACCCGCCGCCTTTTTCAGATCCAGAAGAGTAAAATCCTGGGTAAAAAAATCCGGATAAAACAGGGCCGGCAGGAGCGAGGGCATTCCCTTCAGATCCTCTTCATTATGGAGAAGAAGGAGTCTTAAGAGGTTTTCGTCCCGGGTTTTCAGATAGTCCTCGTAAACGCTTATGAGCTGTCCGCCATCGAAGCTGTCCTCCCGGCAGATGGAGAGAAAGCCTTCGATGGTCTTCTGCTTCAGGTTTTCCAGTCCCAGATGCTTTTTCCAGGGCTTGATGCGCTTATAGATATCCACGCTTTCCACGCCGGAAAAATCACAGGGGAGCTTAAGGGCCCTGCACCGCTTCATAAGGAAGGGGATATCAAAGGTATCTCCGTTAAAATGGACCAGGACGGAGTAGTCCTTTAAAAAGGAGAAAAAGCTCTGGATCACCTGGGCCTCAGAGGCCTTTGTATCGGCAAACCACTGGATAAAATGGGCGCGGCCTTCCTTAAAAAACACACAGCCGATCAGATAGACTGTGCAGAAGTCTCCGGAGAAGCCGGTGGTCTCAATATCAAAGAACAGGAGAGAAGCGGGATCCCCCAGGCGGGCCAGGGGATAGGATCCCTCCGCGTCAAAAGTATTCTGGATCGTTATCATAGGTATGGGTATCGTTCCTTTCGCGTGCAGATCTGGGCTGGAATCTGATCTCAGTATACGTGGTTTCGGATGGAATGTCAATGAACCAGCGGTTCAATACCAGAAAATTTGTTCGATTCATCCCGGGTTTATCTTGCAAAGGCTTTTTGTCTATGGTATGATTCTGTTACAGAGCAACGCCCTATGAGCGGTTCGGAGGGAAAATACATTGATTTCATATATCAGAGGCACCCTGGCGGAAAAAAATGAGGATTCAGCGGTGGTGGAGGCTCACGGAGTCGGATACCAGATCTTCGTGCCTGTGCCGGTGCTTTCAGAGCTTCCGCCCCTGGGGGAAAGCGTAAAGATCTACACATATTTCAGCGTCCGGGAAGACGGGATGAGCCTGTTCGGCTTCCTGTCCCGGCAGGATCTGGCGATGTTTAAGCAGCTGATCGGCGTCAACGGCATCGGCCCCAAAAGCGCCCTTGGGATCCTGTCCGCCTTAAGGCCCGATGTGCTGCGGATGGCGGTGGCGTCCGGCGATGCAAAGACCATATCCAGGGCTCCCGGTGTGGGCCCCAAAACGGCCCAGAGGATCATCCTGGATCTGAAGGATAAGATACGGCCGGAGGACGTGCTGGCCGGAGGACTGGAGGAGTCCCTGGCAGTACCGGAGGAGATATCCGGAGTGGGCCAGGCAGGAAAAGAGGCCGTGGAGGCTCTGACTGCTCTTGGTTATTCGGCGGCAGAGGCGGCCGGAGCTGTAAAGAAGGTGAAGATCACCGAAGAAATGACGGCAGAAGACGTTTTAAAGGGAGCCTTGAGGCATCTGGCCTTTTTATAGGAAGGAACTGGAACAATCAATAGAACAGGCAGGTTGGTATGAGTCGTAAAATCATTACAACAGAAGAGACAGAAGAAGATAAAAAAATAGAAGGAACCTTAAGGCCCCGGTATTTAAAGGAATATATCGGCCAGGAAAAGATAAAATCCACCTTAAAGATCTTTATAGACGCTGCGAAGACCCGGGGAGAGGCCCTGGACCACGTATTATTTTACGGCCCGCCGGGACTGGGAAAAACGACGCTGTGCGGGATCATCGCCAACGAAATGGGAGTGAATCTGAAGGTCACTTCCGGTCCGGCCATCGAAAAGCCCGGGGAGATGGCGGCGATCCTCAACAACCTCCAGGAGGGGGACGTGCTGTTCGTGGACGAGATCCACAGGCTCAACCGCCAGGTGGAGGAGGTCCTGTATCCCGCAATGGAGGATTTTGCCATCGACATCATGCTGGGAAAGGATTCTGCCGCCCGTTCCATCCGGCTGGAGCTTCCGAGGTTTACCCTGGTGGGGGCCACCACCAGGGCGGGACTTTTAACGGCTCCCCTCCGGGACCGTTTCGGCGTGATCCAGCGTCTGGAATTTTACTCGCCGGAGGAGCTCTGCGTGATCGTAAAACGGTCAGCGAAGGTCATGGGCGTGGAGATCCAGGAGGAGGGAGCCTGGGAGATCGCAAGGAGATCCAGGGGCACCCCCAGACTGGCAAACCGGCTTCTGAAGCGGGTCAGGGATTTTGCCCAGGTAAAATACGACGGCGTCATCACAAAGGATGTGGCGGATTTTGCGCTGGATATCCTGGATGTGGACCGGCTGGGACTGGACAACAACGACCGGACGATCCTCCTCACCATGATCCAGAAATTCGGAGGAGGCCCCGTGGGACTGGAGACCCTGGCGGCATCTATTGGAGAGGATTCCGGGACTCTGGAGGATGTATATGAGCCGTATCTTCTGATGAACGGGCTCATCAACCGGACGCCCAGGGGACGGGTAGCCACAGAGGCAGCTTATGTTCATCTCGGCATACCGGCGGACGGCGGGGAAGCGTAAGGATGGGAGCCGGACCGTTACGAAACTATTAGGAAATCCGTAAGGAATAATTTCTGGCTCCGGCGGAGCGGATGTGATAGACTATACAAGGAAAGAAAATCGGGAGAACAGACATGGAAAGAAAAAATTATACAGAAGTGCTGATCAATGGGAATATCTACACCCTGGGCGGATCGGAGGAGCAGGAATATCTCCAGAAGGTGGCTGCTTATATCAATGAGAAGATCGGGATCCTGAAGGCCCAGCCGGGCTTTACAAGACAGAATAAGGATTACCAGGAGGTAATGATCTACCTGAACCTGGCCGACGATTATTTCAAGGCCCTTCAGGAGGCGAAGATGCTGAAGGCCCAGAGGGACGACCTGGAAAGGGAGATATACAGTCTGAAGCATGAGCTGATCAGCGTCCAGATGAAGCTGGACGCCCAGACGGAACAGTAGGATACAAAAGAGAAAAACGGGCTGCCGCATGGAATTTAACGATATGCAGCGGCCCTTTCTGGGCTTTTGGCCGGAAAGGAAGCGTATGGAAAAGAGAAAGGTTGAGATCCTGGCGCCGGCCGGATCTTATGAGAGCATGGTGGCTGCCGTCAACGCCGGGGCCAATGCGGTCTACATCGGCGGAAGCCGGTTCGGAGCCAGGGCCTATGCAGATAATCTGGATGAGGAGGCAATGATCCGGGCCATCGACTTCGTCCACCTCCACAACTGCCGGATCTATATGACGGTCAATACTCTGGTAAAGGAAAAGGAGCTGCCGGAGCTATACGGGTATTTAAAGCCCTATTATGAGGCGGGACTGGATGCGGTCCTGGTCCAGGACCTGGGTGTATTTTCTTATATCCGGGAGCATTTTCCGGATCTGCCCCTCCACATCAGCACCCAGATGACCGTGACAGGAAAATACAGTGCTGCGGAGCTTAAAAGGATGGGGGCCGTCCGGGTGGTACCGGCCAGGGAGCTTTCCCTGAAGGAGATCCGGGAGATCCGTGAGACCACAGGGCTGGAGGTGGAGACCTTTGTCCACGGGGCGCTCTGCTACTGCTATTCGGGCCAGTGCCTGTTTTCCAGCCTCATCGGGGGACGGAGCGGCAACCGGGGCCGGTGTGCCCAGACCTGCCGCCTGCCCTTTGACGTGGAGAAGGGAGATAAGGTCCTTGGAGGGAAAAATGAAAAGTATGTGCTGAGCCTTAAGGATCTTTGTACCCTGGATCTTCTGCCGGAGATCCTGGAGGCAGGGGTCTGCTCCTTAAAGATCGAGGGACGGATGAAGAGTCCCCGGTATACGGCCGGTGTGGTGAGCATTTACCGGAAATATGTGGATATGTACCTGGCACATGGCCGGTCCGGCTACCGGGTGGATCCGGCGGACCGGAGAGCGCTTCTGGAGCTGTTTGACCGAGGCGGCCAGTCAGAGGGCTATTATAAGGAGCACAATGGCCGGGATATGGTGGTCTTAAAGGAAAAGCCGGCCTTCCGGGAGCCGGATCAGGAGCTGTTCGATCATCTGGACCGGACCTATGTGGATGCGGTGAAAAAAGAGCCCATCCGCGGGACTGCCCTGGTCTCAGAGGGAAAGCCGGTGCGGCTGACTGTGGAATATACGCCCTCGCTGGAACCCGCAGAAACCATGGAAGCCGGAATGGCTGTTCTGGAGCCGATTTCCGTTGCCTGTACCGGGGACCTGGCGGAAACGGCAAAGAACGCTCCCATGGATGGGGACAGGATCCGGAAGCAGCTGATGAAGACCGGGGATTCTCCGTTCTTCTTTGAGGAACTGGAGGTTTTGGTGGAAGGAAAGGTATTCCTTCCGGTACAGGCCTTAAACAGGCTGAGGAGAGAGGCCCTGGAGGAGCTTTGCAGGGCTGTGACGGAGCGGTTCCGCCGGAAGTCCGGTGAAGAGCATAAAAATACGGAGGCAGAAGGCGCAGAACGGGCCGCCGCCGGAGAAAACGGAGAGGAAAAAGGGACCGGACTCCAGGCATGTCTGGACGGGCAGAAAACGGCTCCGGAATTTGCCGTATCCGTTTCCAATATGGACCAGCTCCGGGAGGCTCTGGCCCTGGTGCGGGAAAAACGGGAGTCCGGGGCAGAAACGCCCTTTGGGATCTACCTGGCAGGCGAGGAATTTGATCCGGGCCAGTGGAAGGAGCTGGCGGACGGCTGCCATAAGGCTGGAAGCGCCTGTTATCTGATGATGCCCAGGATCTTCCGTTCCCAGGCAGAGCAGTTTTTCCTGGCCCATATGGAGGAGCTTAAAAACGCCGGCTTTGACGCCATAGGCGTGGGTTCCATGGAGGAGCCGGGATTTTTAAGAAAGCATCTGCCGGAAATGAAGCAGTATTTCGACCACGGCATGTATGTGTTCAACCACCGGGCGGAAAAGGCCATGAAGGCCTATGGGGCCAGCCGGGTGACTCTTCCGGTGGAGCTGAACGCCAGGGAGCTTTCCGACGCAGGGGTACGGGGAGAGCTGATCGTTTACGGGTACCTCCCTATGATGGTATCGGCCCAGTGCGTGAAAAAGACCATGGAAGGCTGCACCGGGCGGCCGGAGGTCTTATATCTGAGAGACAGAAAGGGAAAGGCCTTCCCGGTGAAGAACCAGTGCCGGTTCTGCTTTAATACGATCTATAATGAAAGCCCCCTGTCGCTTCTGGGGCTTTCCGGCGAGGCAGCCAGGCTGTCGCCGGCGGCGTACCGGATCATCCTTACGCTGGAGGACAGGGAGACGGCGAAACGGGTGCTCCGCACCTTCTATGAGGAATATATGGAAGGAAAAAAACAGGACCCTCCGTCCGGAAATTTTACCCGCGGTCATTTTAAGCGGGGCGTAGAGTAGGTGAGACATTGACGAATCTTGTTGTGGAGGTATCCAGATACCTGATCATCCTTCTGATCGCCATTTACACATATTATAATTTCCGGTTCTTCTCCATGAAGGATCAGGAGGGCCGGGATCTGGCCTGCTCCAGACAGCTGGTCTGCATGTTCATGCTCCACTTTCTGGCGAATATGGTGATCGTTTTAAACACGGGGCTGGAGAGCCTGGCGTTCTTTTACGGGGCCCAGGTGATCTTCTTCCTGTGCTATATTTATCTGTACCGCTTTTTTTACCGGAACGTGTCCAGGCTCCTGGTGAATAATACGTGTATGCTTTTATGCACCAGCTTTATCATGCTGACCCGGTTAAATCCCTCCCGGGCCATGCGTCAGTTTGTGATCGTGGCGGCAGCGGCTGTGATCACATGGATCATACCCCTGATCATTGACCGTGTATGGCAGCTGGCAAAGATCCCCTGGATCTACTGCGGCCTGGGGCTGGCCCTGCTGTCCGCCGTATGCCTTTTGGGAAACACGTCCTATGGGGCCCAGCTTTCCATCTCCATCGGCGGCTTTTCCTTCCAGCCGTCGGAGTTTGTGAAGATCAGCTTCGTGTTTTTTGTGGCCACCATGTTTTACCGTTCCACGGACTTTAAGACCATTGCCGTGACCACGGCCGCAGCCGCAGCCCATGTGCTGGTTCTGGCTGCGTCCAGGGATCTGGGGAACGCCCTGATCTATTTTGTGTCCTATCTGATGATGCTTTTTGTGGCCACGTCCAACTGGTTTTATCTGGGAGCGGGGGCTGCCGGAGGAGCCGGGGCCGCTGTGGCGGCTTACCATATGTTTTCGCACGTAAGGCGGCGGGTCCAGGCCTGGAGGGATCCCTGGTCCGACGTGGATGACATCGGATACCAGGCGGCCCAGTCCCTGTTTGCCATCGGCACAGGCGGCTGGTTCGGTATGGGACTTTACCAGGGAATGCCGGAAAAGATCCCGGTGGTGGATAAGGATTTTATTTTTTCAGCAGTTTCTGAGGAGCTGGGCGGGATCTATGCTCTTTGTCTTTTATTTATCTGCGTGGGCTGCTTTCTCCAGTTCATGCTGATCGCTACGAAGATGCAGGCCATGTTTTATAAGCTCATTGCCTTCGGACTGGGAACGGTCTATATTACCCAGGTGTTCCTGACCGTCGGCGGAGCCACCAAATTCATCCCCTCCACCGGCGTGACCCTGCCCTTCGTCAGCTATGGAGGAAGCTCTGTGCTGGCTACCTTTATCCTTTTTAACATCATCCAGGGACTGTACATCTTAAAACGCGGAGAGGAGGAGGAAGATGAAAAAGACCAGGCCAAATCCCAGGGCCAATAAAAATATCCTGTGGTTTGCATACGGCGTGGTGGGTGTGTTCGCTGCCATGGGACTCTATATGGGAGCCTTTCTCCAGTTCCGGAGCGAGGATGTGATCAACAATCCATATAATGCCAGGATCGCCGGCATGGCGGACCGGGTGGTCCGCGGAAAGCTTCTGGCTGACGACGGAACGGTCATCGCAGAGACCGTGGTGGGAGAGGACGGGAAGGAGGCGAGAAGCTATCCTTACGGAGAACTGTTTGCCCATGTGGCCGGTTATTCCACCATGGGAAAGACAGGACTGGAATCCCTGGTGAATTTCCATCTTCTGAGCTCCCATGTGAACCTTATGGAAAAGATCATAGATGAGCTGTCGGGAGAGAAGAGCACCGGAGACAATGTGGCGACGACCCTGAACCTGCGTCTCCAGCAGACGGCCTGGGATGCCCTGGGAGACCGGAGGGGAGCAGTGATCGCCATGGAGCCGGATACAGGGAAGGTGCTGGCCATGGTATCCAAGCCGGCCTTTGATCCCAATACAGTGGAGGATGAATGGGACAGCCTGGTGAACGGGGACAGTAAGGAGGCTAGGCTTCTGAACCGGGCCACCCAGGGACTTTACCCGCCTGGGTCCACCTTTAAGGTCATCACGGCCCTGGAATATATGAGGGAGCATCCGGGAGCCTATGACGGCTTTCACTTTTCCTGTGACGGGATCTATGAATATGAGAATATCCGGATCCAGTGCTACCACAAAACGGCCCATGGAGAGGAGGATTTTGCAGCTTCCTTTGCCAATTCCTGCAACGGGGCCTTCGCTTCCCTGGGACTGGAGCTGGATCTTGACGGATTAAAGGGACTGTCCGAGCAGCTTTTATTCAACCGGGACCAGCCTCTCTCCATTCCTTATAAACAAAGCGTATACCAGATGGAAGCGGATGCAGAGGACTGGGAGATCATGCAGACGGCCATGGGCCAGGGAAGCACATTGATGACGCCCATGCACAATCTGATGGTCATGGCAGCCATTGCCAATGACGGGATCCTGATGAAGCCGTACTTTGTGGACCATGTGGAGAATCCTGGCGGCCAGACGGTGAAAAAATTCAAGCCGGAGGCCTATGGGGAGCTGATGGTGGCCAACGAGGCGGCGGCTTTAAAGGAGCTGCTGGTGCGGGTGGTAAACGAAGGGACCGGCTCCTCCTTAAGGACGGACGCCTACCAGGCAGCGGGAAAGACCGGCTCGGCGGAGTTTGAGACGGGGAAGGAGACCCATGCATGGTTTGTGGGCTATGCGCCTGCGGAGGATCCGAGGCTGGCTGTCTGTGTCATCGTGGAGGAAGGCGGCTCCGGAGGAAGAACGGCGGGCCCCATTGCAAAAAAGCTGTTCGACGCATATCTGATCCCCTGAGACCGGCTTCCTTGAAACTGCTGGAAAAAAGGATTCCTTTTTTCCAGCGGCCGTGATAGAATAGAGAATGACCGGGAAGCCGGAAAGACCGGCGGCGGAAAAGATACGTATCCAGGAAAGAGAGGCGTGACAATATGAGAATTTTAGTAACTGGCGGAGCCGGATATATCGGCAGCCACACATGCCTGGAGCTTTTAAACCAGGGCCATGAGGTCGTTGTTTTCGATAATCTGAGCAATTCCTCCGAGGAATCCTTACGGAGGGTAAAAAAGCTGACCGGAAAGGATATCGTCTTTTATAAGGCGGATATGCTGGACCGGGATGCGCTGGAGGCGATCTTTGAAAAGGAAAAGATCGATGCAGTGATCCATTTTGCAGGCTTAAAGGCCGTGGGGGAATCTGTGGCCAAGCCCCTGGAGTATTATTACAACAACATCACCGGAACCCTGGTGCTCTGTGACGTTATGAGAAAGCACGGAGTAAAGAAGATCATCTTCAGCTCCTCTGCCACCGTATACGGCGATCCTGCCTTTGTGCCGATCACCGAGGACTGCCCCAAGGGACAGTGCACCAATCCCTACGGCCAGACCAAGAGCATGCTGGAGCAGATCCTTACGGATATCCAGAAAGCGGATCCGGAGTGGACTGTGATCCTGTTACGTTATTTTAATCCGGTGGGCGCCCATGAGAGCGGCATGATCGGAGAAGACCCGGCCGGCATCCCCAACAACCTGACGCCCTACATCACTCAGGTGGCTGTGGGTAAGCTGAAAGAGGTGGGCGTATTCGGAGACGACTACGATACGCCGGACGGAACGGGAGTCCGGGATTATATCCATGTGATGGATCTGGCAGACGGCCATGTAAAGGCCTTAAAGAAATTTGAGGATACCCCGGCAGTCTATATTTATAACCTGGGAACCGGACACGGATACAGCGTCCTGGATATGATCCATGCATTCTCCAGGGCTGTGGGAAAAGAGATCCCCTATGTGATCAAGCCCAGACGGGCCGGCGACATCGCCACCTGCTATGCAGACGCTGCAAAGGCGAAGGAAGAGCTGGGCTGGGAAGCAAAACGCGGGATCGACGATATGTGCGCCGATGGATGGAGATGGCAGTCCATGAATCCCAACGGGTACAGAGAAGCATAAAAGAAAAACAAGGCCATCGGGAGCTTTCCCATGGCCTTTTTATGGAGGGGCTTACATGAAGAAGATCGATATCAGAGATTTTATGAACTATCATTATCCCACAGGGCTCACAGCGGCTCCAGATGGAAAGCACGGCGTTTTTGCAGTGGTGGACGTCAACGAAAAGGAAAACTGCTATGATTCCTGTCTGTGGACCATGGATCTTTTCGACGGAAGCGTCCGGAAGCTGACGTCCGGAAGAAAAGAGAGGAATTTTTCCTGGATCGACGGGGAAACGCTTCTCTTTGCCGGCTGCCGGGAAAAGGAATATAAAGATAAGATCGAGGACGGAGAGACCTGGACCTGCTTTTATACCATCGGCCTTCACGGGGGAGAGGCGGAGTTTTCCTTTGCCGTTCCTTATGCTGTGGGAAAATTCGCCGTATGCGGGAACAAGGTATTCATGTCCGTGAAATACGAGTACGCCAAAGAGGAAAAGGATTATGAGGTCTTTGACGAGCTTCCCTTCTGGGCCAACGGAAAGGGCGTGGTCAATAAAAAGCGGAACCGTCTGGCCGTTTACGACCGAGAGAAGGAAACCCTGGAGATCATAACCCCGGAATACGAAACTGTGGAGAATTTCTGGCTGGAGGAGGACTGCCTCCTGTATACGGGAGTCCAGTATACGGATCTGAAATCCTGGAGACCGGGCCTCTACCGGGTGGGACTGGAAGGCTATGAACGGGAAACACTGATCCCCCAGGACCGGATGCGGATCGACTATGCCTGCATCTTAAAGGGAAGCGTCACACTGTTCGGATCGGAAATGAAGACCTATGGCGTCAATGAGAATCCGCAGCTTTTCCGTCTGGAGGATGGAACGCTTAAGGAGCTGGCATTCTTCGACCGGAGCATTCATAACTCCATCTGCAGCGACTGTAAATTTGCAGACGGGGAAGGGATCGTCCACGATGACGAAAGGATCTATTTCATCTCCACCTTCAGAAAGCAGAGCGTCATCTGCTCCGTGGACGCAGAGGGGAATTTTGAGACCCTTTACGACCGCCAGGGTAGCGTCCATACCTTATCCCTGGGAGCCGGAGCCGTATGGTATACCGCTATGCGGGATATGGGGCTGACGGAAATTTACCGTCTGAAGGACGGGAAGGAAGAGAAGCTCACGGCCTTCAACGACGGACTGCTGGCGGAACGGGACGTATGCCCGGTGGAGGAATTTACCTTTACATATAAGGACGTGGAGCTGGACGGCTATGTGATGAAGCCGGCAGGCTTCGATCCGGAAAAGAAATATCCGGCGCTCCTTACGGTCCACGGCGGCCCCAGAGCCACCTTTGGCCCGGTGTTCTTCCATGAAAGCCAGGCCTTTGCCAATGCGGGCTACTTTGTATTTTTCACCAACCCCGTGGGTAGCGACGGCCGCGGAAACGCCTTTGCAGACCTTTCCGGCCGGTATGGCACCGTGGATTTTGAAAACTGCCTGGCCATGACCGACGAGGTATTAAAGCGCTATCCCCAGATCGATGAAAAGCGGGTGGGGATCATGGGCGGAAGCTATGGAGGCTTCATGTGCAACTGGGCCATCGGAAACACCGACCGGTTTGCGGCGGCGGCCTCCCAGAGGAGCATCTCCAACTGGATCTCCCTCAGCATGACCACAGATATTGGATATTCCTTCGACCTCCAGGAGACGGCCGGCGATCCCTGGAACAGCCCGGATAAGATGTGGGTATGCTCACCCTTAAAATACGCCCATAAGGCCAAGACGCCCACCCTGTTCATCCAGTCGGACGAGGACTACCGCTGCTATATGGGCGACGCCCTCCAGATGTTCTCTGCCCTGAAATATTTTGGCGTAGAGACCCGGATGTGCCTGTTCCATGGGGAAAACCATGAGCTGTCCCGGTCCGGCAAGCCCTCCCACCGGCTCCGCAGACTTTCGGAAATGATGGAGTGGTTTGAAAAATATCTGAAATAGGAAAAATATATCCTATAAAACGTGGGTTGCAAAACTGTCAAAAAAGAAGTATACTAGTCCCAGCGTATCAGACACACCAAATAAGGCGGCCTCTCTGGCGTCTTACAACAGGAGGGATTGCAATGATAGAGGCAACGAGCTGTGGCGGTGTGGTTATATTTCGCGGCAAGATCCTGGTCCTTTATAAGAATTACAAGAACAAATATGAAGGCTGGGTCCTGCCCAAGGGAACTGTGGAACCGGGCGAAGAGTTTAAGGAAACCGCCCTCAGGGAGGTGAAGGAGGAGACTGGCGTTACCGCTTCGATCATTAAATATATCGGAAAGAGCCAGTATTCTTTCAGCACGCCCCAGGATACGGTGGAAAAGGACGTACACTGGTATCTGATGATGGCAGACAGTTATTACAGCAAACCACAGCGGGAGGAATATTTCGTGGATTCCGGATACTACAAGTTTTATGAGGCCTACCATCTTCTGAAATTCTCCAATGAGAAGCAGATCCTGGAAAAAGCCTATAACGAGTACCTGGACCTGAAGCGGAGTAACCTTTGGGGCAACAAAAAATATTTTTAAAGGCAAAGGAAGGCGTGGGCCCATGGGTGCGCCTTCCTTTTTTCTGCCCTTTTCCCTGCTGCATGGCAGGATCTGTGGATGTTTGCCGGAATTTAACTTTAGCGCGTTGAACTTCATGAAATTTAAAGTTATGTACTGTTGACGTAACAGCTTTTTTGTAGTACAATCTGTGTTATGAATTTTATTGCGGAGGAGAATCTGTATTATGAGAAAGAACGTGAAAGTATTATCCTTAATTCTGGCGGGGGCCATGGCCATGTCGCTGGCAGGCTGTTCCGGCTCCGGAAGTAAAGACAGCGCAAAAGAAACGGCTGCAAAGAGTGAGGCAAAAGAAGCGGGAGCGGAAAGCTCCGGGCAGGAGACCTCCAAAGCCGCCGGGGCAGAAGAGGCAGACGCATCGGGAGAAACGTATCAGATCGGTGTGCTCCAGCTGGTCCAGCATGACGCTCTGGACGCTGCCAACAAGGGCTTTTTCGCGGCCCTGGACGAGGCTGGTATCAATTATGAGGCAGACCAGCAGAATGCCTCCGGCGAACAGGCCAACTGTATGACCATTGCAGAGAAGCTGGTAAACGACGGCAGCGATCTGATCCTTGCCATTGCCACTCCGGCGGCCCAGGCAGTGGCCGGCGTGACAGAGGAGATCCCGGTGCTTCTGACAGCTGTGACCGATCCGGCAGAATCCGGGCTGGTAAACGACAATGAAAAGCCCGGCGTCAACGTATCGGGAACCTCGGATCTGACGCCGGTAAAGGAGCAGATCGATCTGCTGAAGGAGCTGCTTCCCGACGCAGAAAAAGTGGGTTTCCTGTACTGCTCGGCAGAAAGCAATTCCCAGCTCCAGATCGCCATGGCCGAAGAGGCCTGTAAGGAGGCGGGGCTTTCCTGTGAGGAGTATACGGTTCCCAGCTCCAACGAAATCCAGAGCGTGGTGGAGTCCATGGTGGGCAAGGTGGACGTGATCTATGCGCCTACGGATAATGTGATCGCTGCCGGTATGTCCACCGTTGCCATGATCGCCACGGACAACCAGATCCCGGTGATCTGCGGAGAGGCCGGCATGGTAAACGCCGGGGGACTTGCCACCTACGGCATTGATTACTACCAGCTGGGCTACATGACCGGCGAGCAGGCCATTGAGATCCTTACAAAGGGTGCAGATGTGGCAGAAATGCCCATCGGCTACCTTCCGGCAGAGCGTTGTGCTCTGACAGTCAATAAGACCACAGCCGACGCTCTGGGGATCGATATTTCCGGCCTGGAAGGCGCTGAGATCGTAGAATAGGAAAAAAGAGGATAAGCGGGGAAAGAAAAATGAGTGGTATACTTGTTGCAATGCAGGGCGCTGTGGCACAGGGCGTCCTGTGGGGGATCATGGTACTGGGCGTGTACATCACCTACCGGCTTCTGGATATCGCAGATCTGACGGTGGACGGGAGCTTTGCCCTGGGAGGGTGCGTCTGCGCCACTCTGATCATTAATTTTGATCTGGATACACTGGCAGCGCTCCTGTTGTCTATGCTGGCCGGAATGGCCGCGGGCGCTGTGACGGGGATCCTGCATACGGTCCTGGAGATCCCGGCGATCCTGGCCGGGATCCTGACCCAGATCTCTCTGTGGTCCATAAACTTACGGATCATGAGCGGAAAATCCAATCTTCCGTTATTAAAGCTGAAAACACTCATTTCCAGCGTAGGAGACAGCCTGGGGATCACCCAGGCCCAGGCGTCGATCCTGGTGGGCGTGGCTGCGGCCGTTCTCATTGTGGCCGTGCTGTACTGGTTTTTCGGAACAGAGATCGGAAGCGCTCTCCGGGCCACGGGAAACAACGAGGACATGATCCGCGCCCTGGGAGTCAATGTGAAGCGGATGAAGCTTCTGGGACTGATGCTAAGCAACGGCCTGGTGGGGCTTTCCGGAGCCCTGGTGTGCCAGCACCAGAAATATGCGGATATCAACATGGGCCGCGGCGCCATCGTCATCGGCCTGGCTGCCATTGTCATCGGCGAGGTGCTCATGGGACGGCTCATTAACTTTGCCTGCAAGCTGAGCTCCGTGGTGGTGGGCGCTGTGATCTACTTCCTGATCCGTGCCCTGGTGCTCCGGGTGGGCCTGGAGACCAATGATATGAACCTGTTTACGGCCGTATTTGTGGCCTTCTCCTTAAGCGTTCCTGTGCTTCTGGGAAAATGGAGGGCCAGGAAGGAATATTCGGAAACAGGGGAGGAGGATTCATAATGCTTACGATCACCAATGTACGGAAAACATTCAATAAAGGAACCATCAATGAGAAAAAGGCCCTCTGCGGTCTGAACCTTCATCTGGATCCCGGCGACTTTGTGACGGTCATCGGGGGAAACGGAGCCGGAAAATCCACCATGCTGAACATGATCGCCGGGGTATATCCCATCGATTCGGGGAAGATCGAGATCGACGGCGTCAATATCTCCAGGGAGCCGGAATATAAAAGGGCCCAGTACATCGGCCGCGTGTTCCAGGATCCCATGCGGGGAACGGCCGCGGGCATGGAGATCCAGGAAAATCTGGCTCTGGCCCTCCGGAGAGGAAGGAAGCGGGGACTCTCCTGGGGCATCAGGGCCAACGAAAAGGATTTTTACCGGGAAGCCCTGACGAAGCTGGGGCTGGGGCTCCAGACCCGGATGACCAGTAAGGTGGGTCTTCTTTCCGGGGGACAGCGCCAGGCGCTGACGCTTCTGATGGCGACTCTGGAAAAGCCCAAACTCCTCCTTCTGGACGAGCACACGGCGGCCCTGGATCCCAAGACTGCCAAAAAGGTACTGGAGCTGACCGATGAGATCATAAAAGAGCGGGAGCTGACTGCCCTTATGGTCACCCACAACATGAAGGACGCGATCCAGTACGGAAACCGTCTGATCATGATGCACGAGGGCCGCATCATCTACGATGTGGCGGGAGAGGAAAAAAAGAACCTCCAGGTGGAGGATCTGTTAAAGAAGTTTGGAGAGGCCAGCGGCGGCGAGTTCGCCAACGACCGGATGATGCTGGCGAAGTAAGGGATCCAGACAGGTTCTGGAGGGCCGGGAGACGGTTTCTCGAGCGGCGTCCCGGACCGGAGACAACTCCAGGACATCCTAGCGGCTGGCGATTCTGTGAATGCCATCTGCCGGACTGGGACTGGCCTGGAGACCGGGAACAGAGCTGACCTGCCCAGGATATGCAGATAAGATAAAAGGAAGGCTGAGAGGGGTGCATTTCCCTTTTGGCCTTCCTTTTTTACGGCAGCACTGGCGATCTCCGGGATTTGTAAAATAATTTGTAAACGGACCATAATGTGCGGAAATATACAATTCCGTCAAAAACGATAAGGTCAGATTATGTCACACCTGCTGGCTCTGGCTTCCAGGCGATGGATAGGGATATAAAATGTATATGGAAAAACAAAAAAAAGTAAATAAAACTTAAAAAACAGGAGGAAGTTCTATGCTACAATGAAAAAAACTGGAAACGGACTGAGGAGCGAAGGAGGACGGCGGAATGAGACGAGAGAATACGGGTGCGGCCGGATGGAAAAGGGCCGGAGTGTTTGCGGGAATGGCGGTGCTGGCGGCGGTGCTTTCCGGCTGCGGAAAGGGTGCAGAAGCGGATTTTTCCCTTGCGGAGCCTGCCTGGACAGAGGAACAGACCTCCCCTGCGGAGCCTGCCCGGACAGAAGCACAGACCTCCCCGGCAGAGGATGCCCGGACCGGAGGAATCCTGGAGGCGGCCGCCGGAAACTGGCGGCTGGCCGGGACAAAGACAGAGGATCATCTGAAGGAGTTTGGAGATCTCCAGGAAATGTTTGGGACCGGGATTCATGAGGGAAGCCAGATGACCATTGGCGCGGACGGAAGCTTTTCCTTTTATCTGGGGATTGTCTTAGGCGGAGAGGGTACGGTCCGGGAGGAAGACGGGATCCTCGTGGCAGATATAACGCCCTATGAGCCAGAGGGGAGAGGAGGAAGTCCTGCGTCCTTTGCAGTGATCCCTGTGACGGAGGATGGGAGCTGGTATCTGACCACAGAAACCATGGGAGAGACCATGTACTGGGAACGGCTGCCGGGGACTGACGGAGCGGAGTCTGGGCAGGATGGACAGGAGGCGGAGATGGCTGTTATAGAGTCCGGTGCCAGTCTGCCGGCGTCCTATGGAAAAATCCTCTGGGACGCATACAGTCAAGGGCTCCTTCCCGATGGGAGGCCGCTGGATTACAGAGACGAGGAGGAAACGCAGAAAAATAGCTTTGCGATCTGTGATGTGGACGGAGACGGGAAAGAGGAACTGTTGTTAAAATGGACGGCCGCATGCGTGGCTGGGATGGGGGAATTTGTATACGGCTGCGACGGCGAAGAATGTTATCTGGAGATGAACGAATTCCCGGAAGTCCGATATTATAAAAATGGCAGCGCATCGGCGGACTGGTCCCATAACCAGGGGCTGGCGGGCCGGGTCTGGCCCCAGAACTATTACCGTTATGATCCGGAAAGGGATGTATATGAGTCCTATGGCAGTATGGATGCATGGGATAAGGGTGTGATGGATGAGAAGTTCCCGGACGAGATCGATGAGGATGGCGACGGTCTGATCTTTTATCTGATGCCGGCAGGCTGGGATGGAGACTATAATAAGAGGGCAGTAAAGGACGGGGCGTTTTATGCGAAATGGAGAAAGGAATGTCTGGGGGATGAGGAGGAGATCCAGCCTCTTTATAGGGCACTGACACGGGAAAATATAGAGGCTCTGGGGTTCGCGGAGCCATAAAAGGAGAAAGGACCGGGTCCGGCGTTTTGCCGGGCTCCGGTCCCTTTTACTTATGCGGGCAGTGAGCCAGGTTCCAGTTCCGGGATGGGGCGTGAAGCTCCCACCACCAGTTGATCTCCGCGCCCATGAACAGGATACAGATACAGAAATACAGCCACAGCATCATCAGGATCACTGCCGCCAGGCTTCCGTAGGTCACAGTGAAATTTTTAAAATACCGGAAGTAAATGGAGAATGCGGTGGAAAACAGGGCCCAGCCCACGGCTGCGAAGGCAGCTCCCGGCGTCTGGCTTTTAACGGAAAGCCTGCGGAAAGGAAGGACCGCATAAATAGCCAGGAAAAATATAAATAAAATAGCCAGGGTGACCAGGCCTCTCACAGGAAAGGCCAGAAAATCAAAGGTGGACATCAAAGGGATCCAGGCCCAGACCTGTTTCTGGATCTGCTCCCCGAACACCAGGAGCACCATGCACAAAAGACACATGAGGGAAAAAAGGACTGTATATCCGGCGCAGATGATCCGGCGGACGATATAGTTTCTCTGGATCTCTGTGCCCCAGACCCGGTTTAAGCCCCGCTCGATGCTTAACATTCCCCGGGAGGAGGACCAGAGGGCTGCAATGGCCGTGGCTGACAAAAGGGCCATGGGAGAGTCGGAATGGAGACTGTCCAGCACATAGACCACCAGGCCGTCCAGGGTATCCGGCACCATCTGGACCACCAGGGACAGAAGATCGGACTCGTTCACCAGAGGCGTGGCCTGGATCAGGGATAAAAGGAGCATGAGGAAAGGGATGGAGGCCAGGATGATAAAAAAGGAGGCCTGGGCCGCATAGACGGACATTTCGTCTTTGGAATATTTTTCAAAGAGCCGTTTGCATTCCAGTAAAAAACGGATCATAGGACAAGTCTCCTTTCCATAATATGGGTACGGGGGTACCGGTCCGGGAGCCGGGTCCTTTCTGCTGACCGGCATCAGAGTCCTGGTATCATAAAAAGATATTAGCATGACGGGAGAAAAATGACAAGGAGAACCATGGCAGTTTATGTCGAACGAAACATGGATCTTTTTGTTCTAAGAAAAGAAACGGCTGAATACATATTATAGTGTGCCGGAGAGAACGGCCGGTCAGAAGGACTGATCATATCGAATAAAGGAGAAATACTATGTCAGAAAAAGTTATGGAAAACAACAGGGTCACGGTCATCGGAACCATCGTATCAGACTTTACATTCAGCCATGCAGTGTTCGGGGAGGGATTTTATCTTGTGGATCTTTCTGTCAGCCGGCTCAGCGAGCAGGCGGATGTGATCCCTCTTATGGTTTCGGAGCGGCTTATGGATGTGACAAGGGATTACCGGGGCTGCACCATCGAGGCTGACGGCCAGTTCCGTTCCTATAACCGCCATGAAGGCGTGAAAAACCGCCTGGTGCTTTCTGTGTTCGTGCGGGAGGTACAGTTTTTAGAGGAATTTACCGATTATACCAAGACCAACCAGATCTTTCTGGACGGATACATATGTAAGGAGCCCATATACAGGAAAACGCCTCTGGGACGGGAGATCGCGGACCTTCTGGTGGCCGTGAACCGTCCTTATGGGAAGTCTGACTACATTCCCTGCATCGCCTGGGGAAGGAACGCCCGGTTTGCCTCGGGATTTTCCGTGGGGACCAGGATCCAGATCTGGGGCCGGGTCCAGAGCCGGGAATACACGAAAAAGCTCAGTGAGACCGAGTGTGAGAAGAGGACGGCGTATGAGGTATCGGTCAGCAAGCTGGAATGCTGCCAGTGATCCGGGAGACAGCAGGGTCCGGAAGAAGGGAGGTTTCCTGAAGAGGCGGCCCGCCGCAGACAGGGAAGCCCCAGGGCGGTCTTAGCTCCTGTTTAAGGAAAACTTGCAAAATACGAAAAAATGTGTTAAGATATGCGGGCTTAGATCCATCTTACTGAATATATCTGTGAAAACGGATCGTACATAAAGGATGAGGTGCTGGACATGAGAAAAAATACGATACGCATAATCTATGGTCCCGGAAATGGAAAATCTGCCTCCGCAGTGGGGTATGGACTGCTGGGAGCCCTGGCCGGGAAAAAGGTGATCATCGTGCAGTTTTTAAAGGGCGTTCTGGAGGAAAGGAGCCTGGAGATCCTGGAGCGCATGGATCTGGAGATGAAGGTGTTTCGTTTCGAGCGTTCCCGATGCTATTTTGAGGATCTTCCAGAGGACCAGAAAAAGGAAGAGACCATGAATCTGAGGAACGGCTTTAATTTTGCAAAAAAGGTCATGGCTACGGGAGAGTGTGACCTGCTGATCCTGGACGAGGTCCTGGGCCTGGTGGACCAGGAGGTGATCTCCAGGGAGGAATTTATCCGTTTCCTCCAGTCTGCGGACGACGAGACGGATCTGATCATGACCGGACGGGTCTGCCCCGATGAGATCCGGCAGTATGCGGATCAGATCTCCTATGTGGAAAATCTGTAATGGCCGGGGATCCCGGGCCTGTCAGGCGGAAATTTAAAAGTTGACAATTCCCTGGATTGATGATAGGATTATGGAAAACGAGGGATGAAGTTTTGGAGCTGGCGTCTTGGCGGATGTCGGCTCTTTTTTGGAGGAGGAGCATATGGCTATTTTTGAAGGTGCAGGTGTTGCCATCGTAACACCATTTAAAGAAAACGGCGAGATCAGCTTTGATAAACTGGATGAGCTCATTGAGGAGCAGATCGCAGGCCATACGGACTGTATCGTCTCCATGGGAACCACCGGAGAATCTGCCACCACCACAGAGGAGGAGCATCTGGAGGTGATCCGCTTTACCTGTGAGAGAGTGAAGGGAAGGATCCCCGTGATCGCGGGAACCGGCTCCAACTGCACAAAGACGGCGATCACCCTTTCTGAGGAAGCGGAAGGAGCGGGAGCCGACGGCGTGCTTCTGGTGTCCCCGTATTATAATAAGGCCACCCAGAATGGATTAAAGGCTCACTTTACAGCTGTGGCCAACGCCATCAAGATCCCCGCAGTCCTTTATAATATTCCCAGCCGTACCGGCGTAAACATCGCTCCGCAGACCATCGTGGATCTCTGTCGGGACGTGCCCAATATCGTAGGCGTGAAGGAGGCCAGCGGGAACTTTTCCGCCATTGCGGAGATCATGCAGTTATCAGATGGAGCCGTGGATCTGTATTCCGGCAACGACGACCAGATCGTTCCGCTCTTAGCTCTGGGAGGAAAAGGAGTGATCTCTGTCCTTTCCAATATTGCGCCCAGAACGGCCCATGATATCTGTGAAAAGTTCTTCCAGGGAGACCTGGAGGGCAGCAGAAAGCTCCAGTTAAAGGCTCTGCCCCTCATTAAGGCCCTGTTCTGCGAGGTGAATCCGATCCCCGTGCGTGCGGCCTTAAATCTCATGGGGAAACAGGTGGGAGTGCCCAGGCTTCCGCTGACAGAGATGGAACCGGCTCACCAGGAGCTTTTAAAGAAAGAAATGGAAAAATTCGGACTTTTATAAATTTCTGTTTTGGAGGCATAATTATGGTAAATGCGATCTTAAACGGCTGCAACGGAGCCATGGGCCGGGTGATCACGGACATCGTTTCAAAGGACGACGGGATCCGGATCGTGGCCGGTGTGGACGTGAATCCCTTAAAGCTGGCAGATTATGAGGTATACGAAACCCTGGACCAGTGTCCGGCGGCCGATGTGGTCATCGATTTTTCTTCTGCGAAGGCCACGGACGGCGTTGTGGCTTACTGTGAAAAAACGAAGACGCCGGTGGTCTTATGTACCACAGGGCTTTCGGAGGAGCAGCTGGAGCGGGTGAAGGCCCTTGGAGAGACCACGGCGGTACTCCGGTCCGCCAATATGTCCCTGGGTGTGAACCTTTTATTTAAGATCTTAAAGCAGGCGGCTCCTGTGCTGGCAGAGGCGGGCTTTGATATCGAGATCCTGGAGAAGCACCACAACCAGAAGGTGGACGCTCCCAGCGGAACGGCCCTGGCCCTGGCCGATGTGGTCAATGAGAGCCTGGGGAACGAATACCACTATAAATACGACAGGACTGCCGAGCGTGTGAAGCGCGATAAAAAAGAGATCGGCATCCAGGCCATCCGCGGCGGCTCCATTGTGGGCGAGCACGACGTGATTTTTGCGGGACAGGACGAGGTGGTCACCTTCCAGCATACGGCGTATTCCAAGGCCATCTTTGCCAAGGGCGCAGTTCAGGGAGCCAAATTCCTGGCAGGAAAAGCTCCGGGCATGTACGACATGGCCGATGTGATCGGCTGATACATATTCTCCTTTCTTTCGTGCATACTAAGGCAGAAAGAAAGGAGATTTTTTATTATGGAAAAGATCAGACGGATCACTTTTGGCATTATGCTGGCTGCTGTTGTCTGTGCGGCCGCTGCCTGCGGAAGAAATGATACCAATGGAAGCACCGCAGGACAAAGCTCCGGACGGGAGGAGTCTTCCACGGCTCCCGGAAGCAGGGCCACAGAGGAGGTGCCCGGGACCTCGGCCACAGGCGTTGACCTTCCATCCGGCGAAAGCGGGACAGACGGAGAGAGCGGCGGCGTCATCCGGGATATGGTGGATGATGTGAAGGATGGAATGGAGGAGATCACCACCGGGACCACCGGGGCAGGAGAAAACGGCACATCCCATGGGACCGGGGACGGAACGTCCGGCCAGACCACGGGAGGCGGGGCATCCGGCACCGCAGGCGGCCAGTAAACAGGGGACAGGGAGTAACACGAAAAATGTGGGACTCCCTCTTTTTATTCCCAGGGAAATATGGTATTCTGGTTACATAGGAAAAGGAGGTGGAGCCATCCGCTATGTATACAGGCCGTACCATCCGTGGCGGCATGGATACAGAAGAGAAAAAAGAAGGAAAGCGTTCTGGTTTTTCATAAGGCTCCTGCTGGTCCTGGAGCTTCTGGCAGCGGCTTCTTTCTATATAAAGGGGCATACAGTGGTGGAGGTTTCAAGGGAAACGGCAGACGGTCCGCCGGAGCTGGAGGGGGACCGGTCAGGCGAGGTGTTCGGCATTGGGATCGAGTCCGGAGGCCCCCTGTTCTGGTTTCACAGAAAAACAGAGACGGAAACAGCCGGGCCGTAAAGTTATTCTTGATTTTCCCAGAATGATGTATTATAATTCCTTCTGAACTGTTGCTGTTTTATTTGAACAGCTTATAAATGAACCAGTTACCAACTATCAAAAGAAAAGGATGGGCAAAGGAATGAAAAAAGTTGATTTACTGTACGAAGGAAAAGCAAAAAAGGTTTATACAACAGAAGATCCTGACATCTTGATCGTAGATTATAAGGATGACGCCACTGCCATGGACGGTCTGAAAAGGGGCACCATCGTCGGCAAGGGAGCCATCAACAACCGCATGACCAACCACATCTTCAAGCTTCTGGAGAAGGAGGGGATCCCCACCCATTACGTGGAGGAGCTTTCCGACCGGGAAACAGCAGTAAAGAAGGTGGAGATCGTTCCTTTGGAGGTCATCATCCGGAATATCACTGCCGGCAGCTTTGCAAAAAAGATGGGTGTGGAAGAGGGCATCGTGTTCAAGCGCCCCACTCTGGAGTTCAGCTATAAGAACGACGACCTTCACGATCCGTTCATCAATAAATATTATGCCCTGTCCCTGGAGCTGGCCACTGAGGAAGAGATCGACACCATCACAGAATACGCCTTCAAGGTAAACGAAGTGATGAAGAAATATTTTGACAGCCTGGGCATCGACCTGGTGGACTTTAAGATCGAGTTCGGCCGCCACAAGGGCCAGATCATCCTGGCTGACGAGGTTTCCCCGGATACCTGCCGTCTCTGGGATAAGGAGACCCATGAGAAGCTAGACAAGGACCGCTTCAGAAGAGACATGGGCAACGTGGAGGACGCATACAACGAGGTATTCAGACGCCTTGGGATCGAGGACAGAAAATAGTATAGGAAAAGAGGAATATCATGTACGACAGATACCAAAGCCCTCTCTCTGAGAGATATGCAAGCAGGGAAATGCAGTACATCTTCTCCCCGGAAAAGAAATTCCGCACCTGGAGAAAGCTCTGGATCGCCCTGGCTGAGACGGAAAAGGAGCTGGGCCTGCCGATCACCCAGGAGCAGATCGACGAGCTGAAGGCCCACAAGGACGATATTAACTTCGATGTGGCAAAGGAAAGGGAAAAGCTGGTACGCCACGACGTTATGTCCCACGTATACGCCTACGGACTCCAGTGTCCCAACGCCAAGGGGATCATCCACCTGGGCGCCACCTCCTGCTATGTGGGGGACAATACGGACATTATCCTGATGACAGAGGCCCTTAAGCTGGTGAGGAAGAAGCTGGTGAACGTGATGGCGGAGCTGGCTTCCTTTGCGGAGAAGTATAAGGACCAGCCCACCCTGGCCTTCACTCATTTCCAGCCGGCCCAGCCCACCACCGTGGGAAAGCGGGCCACCTTATGGCTTATGGAGTTAAAGCTGGATCTGGACGACCTGGACTATGTGATCTCCTCCATGAAGATGTTAGGCTCCAAGGGGACCACCGGAACCCAGGCCAGCTTCCTGGAGCTGTTTGACGGGGACCATGAAAAATGCCGGAAGGCCGATCAGATGATCGCGGAAAAGATGGGCTTTACGGGCTGCTTCCCGGTTTCCGGCCAGACTTATTCCCGGAAAGTGGACAGCCGCGTGCTCTCCGTCCTGGCGGGCATCGCCCAGAGCGCCCATAAATTCTCCAACGACATCCGTCTCCTCCAGCACTTAAAGGAAGTGGAGGAGCCCTTTGAGAAGAACCAGATCGGTTCCTCTGCCATGGCGTATAAGAGAAATCCCATGAGGAGCGAGCGGATCGCTTCCCTGGCCAACTATGTGATGGCAGATATGATGAACCCCATGCTGGTGGCTTCCACCCAGTGGTTTGAGCGGACCCTGGATGATTCTGCCAACAAGCGGCTTTCCATCCCTGAGGGCTTCCTGGCCGTGGACGGGATCCTGGACCTTTACCTCAATGTGGTGGACGGTCTTGTGGTATATCCCAAGGTCATTGAAAAGCGCCTGATGTCCGAGCTGCCGTTTATGGCGACCGAAAACATCATGATGGATGCAGTAAAGGCCGGCGGGGACCGCCAGGAGCTCCATGAGAGGATCCGGGAGCTTTCCATGGAGGCCGGAAGGAATGTAAAGGCGGAAGGCAAGGACAATAATCTTCTGGAGCTGATCGCCGCAGACCCGTCCTTCAATCTGACCCTGGAGGAGCTTAAAAAGACCATGGACCCGAAAAAGTACGTGGGCCGCGCTCCCCAGCAGGTGGAGGAGTTCCTGGATGAGGTGATCCGTCCCGTTCTGGAGGAAAATAAAGATCTTCTCGGCATCAAGGCTGAGATCAACGTATAGGCTGGCGTTTATTCATGGATACCAGCAGTATCAATACGGAATATTATAAAGTGTTTTATTATGTAGGGCGTCTCGGCAGCATCACCGCTGCGGCAGAGGCGCTCTGCATTTCCCAGCCGGCGGTGAGCCAGGCGGTGAAACAGCTGGAGAAGGCGTTAAACAGCCAGCTCTTTATCCGGACCCAGAAGGGCGTCCGGCTGACGGCCGAGGGGGAGCTTTTGTTCCCCTATGTGGAGCGGGGGATCGAAAATCTCCTGGACGGAGAGCGGATGTTAAGGCGGCTGGTGGACCTGGACATGGGTGAGGTACGCATCGGGGCCAGTGATATGACCCTGCAGTTTTACCTGCTCCCCCACCTGGAGCGGTTCCATGGCCGGTATCCCAATATCAAGGTCATGGTATCCAACGCCCCGACGCCGGAGACCATCCAGTCCCTGTATGAGGGAAGGATCGATTTCGGTGTGGTCAGCACGCCATTCGACGCCAGACCGGAGGTGGCGGTCAGGCCGGTGAAAAAGATCCGGAACGTTTTTGTGGCTGGGAACCAGTACCAGAGCCTCAAAGGAAAACGGCTGGAGTACGGGGCTTTAATGGACCTGCCCTGTATCTTTCTGGAGAAGAATACCAGTACCCGGCGGTTTATGGACCAGTTTCTGGAAGAGCGGGGCGTTTTTTTAGAGCCGGAGTTTGAGCTGGCCACCAGCGATATGGTGGTCCAGTTTGCTATGCGGAATCTGGGCATTGGCTGTGTGATGGACGAATTTGCCAGGGAGAAGATCGAAGCCGGAGAGCTTTTTGAGCTGACCTTTGGTGAGAGGATGCCGGACCGGGAGATCTGTATTGTAACGGACCGGAAAAATCCCGTTTCTCCGGCAGGGGAACGGTTTCTGGAGGTGTTGGGAGCATCGGGAATATAATATAGGATTATGGGAAATATAAGCAATATTTTCTTTACTTATGGACCTTTCTGGTATACACTAAGGATGCGTCAGAGATCAGAAAGAGCTCTGGCAGACCGACACACATCCAAAGGAGGATCAACAATGGTTCGAGCAATCGTAGGAGCCAACTGGGGCGACGAGGGAAAAGGCAAGATCACCGATATGCTGGCAAAGGAGTCCGATATCATCATCCGCTTCCAGGGAGGGAGCAATGCGGGCCACACCATCATCAACGATTATGGGAAGTTTGCCCTGCACATCCTTCCGTCCGGCGTTTTTTATGATCATACCACCAGCATCATCGGAAACGGGGTTGCCCTCAATATCCCGTATCTGATCGGCGAGCTGAAGGACATCACCAGCAAGGGCGTTCCCATGCCCAGGATCCTGGTGTCAGACCGGGCCCAGATCATGATGCCGTATCACATCCTGTTTGATACGTACGAGGAAGCCAGACTGGCGGGAAGGTCCTTCGGTTCCACGAAATCGGGCATTGCACCGTTTTATTCAGATAAATATGCAAAGATCGGCTTCCAGGTCTGTGAGCTGTTCGGGGACGAGACTGCGCTGATGGAGAAGCTGGAGAACGTATGCGCCTTAAAGAACGTGCTGCTGGAGCATTTATACCATAAGCCGCTGCTGGATCCGAAAGAACTGTTCGATACCATGATGGAATATAAAGAGATGATCGCGCCCTATGTATGCGACGTTTCCAGATATCTGCATGATGCATTAAAGGAAGGGAAGAATATTCTGTTAGAGGGCCAGCTGGGCTCCTTAAAGGACCCGGACCACGGGATCTACCCCATGGTTACCTCTTCCTCCACACTGGCTGCCTACGGCGCCATCGGCGCCGGGATCCCGCCCTATGAGATCAAAAATATCACCACCGTTGTAAAGGCGTATTCCAGCGCTGTGGGCGCAGGGGCCTTTGTCAGCGAGATCTTCGGAGACGAGGCTGACGAGCTGCGGCGCAGGGGCGGAGACGGAGGTGAGTTCGGAGCCACCACAGGCCGGCCCAGACGGATGGGATGGTTTGACGCCGTGGCCACCCGGTACGGCTGCCGGGTCCAGGGAACCACAGAGGCTGTCCTGACGGTGTTAGACGTTCTGGGATATCTGGATGAGATCCCCATCTGTGTGGGATACGAGATCGACGGGAAGATCACAAAGGATTTCCCCACCACTCCGGATCTGGAGCGAGCAAAGCCGGTGTATAAAACACTTCCGGGATGGAAATGTGAGATCCGGGGCATTAAGAAATACGAGGAGCTGCCGGAAAACTGCCAGAAATATGTGGAGACCATCGAAGAGGAGCTGGGCGTTCCGGTGACCATGGTATCCAACGGACCGGGAAGGGACGACATCATCTTCAGAAGGTAAGCGGCGCTCCCCACAGAGCGCGGGGACAGAAGAGAGTTTCAGAAAACAGTAAGAAAACGGAAAGAAAGCGCCGTTGCAGACGGCCGGGAAAAAGGGTATAATGGAGCTACTCCATATCCTTATCCCGGTCGTCTTTTTTCAGCTTTACGAACATGAGAAAGCCGTAAATAAGGACGGGAACGATCATCACCACAAAAACAAGGGCCATGAGGATGTTGGCGGGAGCTCCGGTGACAGCCAGGACGATGAGAGCCAGGAATGCGGCCGCTGCGGCCAGGATCCCGGCCCAGGCAAGGATTCGTTTCATGAGGATCCTCCTTTCATAAGCAGATTGTATGGGCAGGCTGCCTGTACTGGAGCTATTATAGCGCAGACACAGAGGATTGGAAAGGACGAGAACAGATTTTTGGAGGGAAATATGAAAAACAGGAAACCATACGAAGGAAAATGGATGGCAGCAGCGGCCCTGGGAGCGCTTTTTTCACTCCAGGCCGTATGCACCGCCTTTGGAGCCGACGGGACCTGGATCCCCGACGGGAACCGGTGGAAATATGAGCGGTCCGATGGAAGCATGGCGGCGGGTACCTGGGAGGATATCGACGGAGAGTGGTACCATTTCGGGTCCGATTCTTATATGCAGACCGGATGGCAGAAGGTGGGCAATCTCCGGTACTTTTTTGAGGACGGAGGCGCTTTGGCGGAGGGCTGGAGCTGCTACACCGGCGACGGGGATGAAAAATGGTATTATTATGATGAAAACGGAAACGTGCGGATCCACTGGCAGGAGATCGGGGGAAAGTGGTACTGGTTCAATTCCTCCGGCGTTCTGAACCTGGAAGCCTCAAAGACCATCGGCGGCCGGAAATTCTATTTCCATGAGGACGGCAGCATGGTGGGAAACGAATATGTGGGCTTCCACTATTTTAATATGGACGGCCAGCCCGACGAGCAGTACTTCATTACGGCAGAGCGGCAGGATGGAGGAAAGATCTCTGTGGAGGAGACCGTAAAAGACGAGATCGCTGAAAAGATCAACGCCCTTCCGGCAGGTTGGAGAAAGAAGTTTTTAGACGACGGCTATAAGTTCATCTACTGTCCGGAGAAGGGATATTACGGGGCCGTTAAGGATGAGGAGACCGGAGACCGGTACTATATCCGCCATAAGCTCAGCAAGGCGGACCATTACCTGCGTTTTTCCGAGCCGGACGCCATCTGGGCCGGATTTGGGGAATATATGTACCTGAATATGAAAAAGGAACTGCGGGATTACGATTTTTCCTGGTGGGTGCGCCGCCGCTCCTATGAGCTGTCGGAGATGACGGATATTCCCGAGGCCCTTTACGACGATTATCAGACCATGTTCGGCCTTTTGTACGCTGATTATATGGACGAGGAGAAACGGCCGCAGATGGAGGTGCTGCTGGACGACATCTGCTGGATCTTTGAAAAGATCCTGGACACCCGGAACGAGGACGGTACCAGGACGCGCTAGGGAAGAAAGTACCGCTTGACGGATGGGATGCAAGCTGTTACTATATGAATATAACAGTTGTTACAGGAAAGACGGTGAGTGGATGATACTAAAGATCGATTTTGAAAGCGAGGAGGCTTTATATGTACAGCTCTGCAACCAGATCATCCGGGGCATCGCCACGGAAACGCTGCATGAGGGAGACAGCCTGCCTTCGGTGAGACAGCTTGCGGACGAGATCGGAATTAACATGCATACGGTCAATAAAGCATATTCTGTGTTAAAACAGGAAGGTTTCCTGCGCCTGGACCGGAGGCGGGGGGCCGTCATTGCCCTGGATATGGATAAGCTGAGGGCCATGGACGAAATGAAGGATGATCTGGCCCTGATCGTTGCCCGGGGGATCTGCCGGGATGTGGGCCGGGACCAGGTCCACGCCCTGGTGGATGAGCTCTATGATGAGTTCCTGGGGCAGGAATAAAGGAGGAAGCCTATGCTTTGCGAACAATGCAGAAAGCGGGAAGCGACCGTAAAATATGTGGAGGTGGCCGGAGGAGTGAAAACAGAGCACAACCTCTGCGCCCAGTGTGCCGGAAAGCTGGACCTGGGGCAGTATTCGGCTCTGTTTGAGGGAGAATTTCCTCTGGGAAAGCTGCTTTCGGGGCTTCTTGGGATCCCGGATGCAGCCCAGGATGAGAGCCGGTTTGCAGGCGTGGTCTGCCCTGTCTGCGGCACCACCTATGAGGACTTTGTAAAGAACAGCCGGTTTGGATGCGGGGACTGTTACAGCGTGTTCGATCCGCTGATCGGCGAAAATATCCGGCATCTCCAGGGCAGCGAGCGCCATGTGGGGAAACGGCCCGCCGCGTATGGGGACACGGCAGAAAAGACGGCCTCCGGGGGAGATCTGGGGGACCAGGAAGCAAAAGCCCCGGAAGCGGGAGAGGACCGGATCCAGAGGCTTTCCTTACAGCTTAAAAACGCGGTCCGGAGAGAGGATTACCAGGAGGCCGCAAGGCTCCGGGATGAGATCCGGGGACTGAAGGAGGAAGCAGACCAGAATGGAAAAATGGTTTGATGTGCCGGAAAAAGAGGGCTCCAGCGTGATCTGCAGCCGGGTACGGCTGGTGAGGAACTGGAGGGAATATCCTTTTCCGGGAAAGATGACAAAGGAACAGAGCGTGGAAATGACGGGAAGGCTCATGAACGGCGTGAAGGAGTCCGGGGCCTTTTCCGGCAGCCGCAGCCGCTATTTATATCTGGACCGGATCCCGGACCTGGAGCGGACGGCGCTTTTAGAGCGCAGGGCCATAAGCCGCGGGGTCTCAAAGAAAAAGGCGGCCGCAGGCCTGGTCTTATCTGAGGATGAACGGCTGGGGATCACCATAAACGGCGACGACCACATCCGGATCCAGGCAGTGGAAAAGGGAGCCGCCCTGACAGAGTGCTACCGGCGGGCCGACCAGATGGAGGAGCTTCTGGGCAGCCGGTTTGAATATTCCTTTGATGAAAAATACGGATATCTGACGTCGTTTCCCACCAGCGTGGGAACAGGGCTCAGGGCGTCGGTGGTCCTACACCTGCCGGCCCTTTCCAGGCGGAAGAATTTTAACAGCCTTACCTCAGACATGGGCCGTTTCGGGACCCTGGTCCGGGGCCTTTACGGAGAGGGGGAGGAAAATCCCGGCTCTCTTTACCAGATCTCCAACCAGAAGACCCTGGGACAGACGGAAAAGGAGATCGTGGACCTGGTGGCCAAAGCGGCGGCGGAGCTGGACGCCCAGGAACGGCGGCTCCGGCGGACTGCCATGGGCCAGAGGCCGGTGGCCTGCGCAGACGAGGCGTATAAATCCTATGGAGTGTTAAAATATGCCAGAAGGCTGACCAGAAAGGACGCCATGGAATTTTTATCCCAGATCATGGCGGGAGCTGCCGACGGGATACTGAAAATGAAGGAGCCATGCTCCGTCTATGGGCTCATGCTGGGGATCCAGCCGGCGAATCTTTTAAGCCAGGCAGAGAGACCCTTGAGCCGTGAGGAGCTGGATGCGGCGCGGGCAGACTTTTTAAGGGCCCGTCTGCCGGAAATCATCTGACAGGAGGAATGAAAGGAACTTTATGGAGCGATATACAGAGAAAGCAAAGGAGGCCCTGATCCTGGCCGCAGAGGCCGCAGAGGAAACGGGTTCCCGGACTGTGGGGACCGAGCATATCCTGGTGGGACTCATGAAGGAGGGCACGGGAACGGCAGCCAGGGTCCTGGAGGCCGGAGACGTGAAGCTGGAGCGGGTCCTGGAGCTGGAGAAGAAGCTGGTGTCCTCCAGCCAGCCCACCCAGATCCGTGACCGGGAGGGCTATACGCCCATTGCCAGGAAGGTGCTGGAAAACAGTTACAGGGAGGCGGTCCGCTTCCATGCCCCGCTCATCGGAACGGAGCATATCCTTATGGCGATGCTAAAGCAGACGGACTGTGTGGCTGTGCGGCTTTTAAATACATTAAACATCAATATCCAGAGGCTTTATATCGATCTTCTGTCCGCCATGGGAGAGGAAGGAGCCGCCGGCCGTGAGGAGCTGGCCCAGGGCCGGAGCGGAAGGGATGGAAAGGCGGATACGCCGGTGCTGGACGAATACAGCCGGGATCTTACAAAGCTGGCAGCAGAGGGAAAGCTGGATCCGGTCATCGGAAGAGAGCATGAGATCGGCCGGGTGATCCAGATCTTAAGCCGCAGGACGAAAAATAACCCCTGCCTCATCGGAGAGCCGGGCGTGGGAAAGACGGCGGTGACCGAGGGCCTGGCCCAGATGATCGCAGCCGGGGATGTGCCGGATACCATCCGTGGAAAGCGGGTGGTGATCCTGGACCTTTCCGGCATGGTGGCCGGTTCCAAATACCGGGGAGAATTTGAGGAACGGATCAAAAATGTGCTGAACGAGGTGCGGGAAGCGGGAAATGTGCTTCTGTTCATCGACGAGATCCATACCATCATCGGCGCAGGCGGCGCAGAGGGGGCCCTGGACGCCTCCAATATCTTAAAGCCGTCCCTGGCCCGGGGAGAGCTCCAGCTGATCGGAGCCACTACCATCGAGGAATACCGGAAGTATATCGAAAAGGACCCGGCCCTGGAGCGCCGGTTCCAGCCGGTGACCGTGGAGGAGCCCACAGAGGAGGAGGCTGTGGCCATCTTAAAGGGCCTGCGCCCCAGGTATGAGGAGCACCACCGCGTGACCATCACCGACGCCGCCCTGACAGCGGCCGTCCGTCTGTCCTCCCGGTATATCAACGACCGGTTCCTGCCGGATAAGGCCATCGATCTGATCGACGAGGCCTCCTCCAAGGTGCGGCTTTCGGTTTTTGTGGAGCCCAGAGGCGTAAAGGAGCTGGAGGCAGAGATCAGGGAGCTGGAAAAGGCCAAGGAGGAGGCCATCCGGTCCGAGGCCTATGAGGAAGCGGGAGAAATAAAGAAAAAGCAGGAAAAGAAGCGGGAGAAGATCGGGAAGCTCCGGGAAAAGTGGGAGGAGGAGAAAAACTCCAGGCCCCTTTTCGTGGACGAGGAGGAGATCGCGGACGTGGTCTCCGGCTGGACGAAGATCCCCGTGAGCAAGCTGAAGGAGGAAGAGACAGAGCGCCTCTTAAAGCTGGAGTCTATCCTCCATGAGCGGGTGGTGGGCCAGGAGGAGGCCGTGACCGCCGTTTCCAAAGCCATCCGGCGGGGGAGAGTGGGCCTTAAGGATCCCAGACGGCCCATCGGCTCCTTCCTATTCCTGGGACCCACCGGCGTCGGGAAAACAGAGCTCTGCAAGGCTCTGGCCGAGGCCATGTTCGGGACAGAAAATGCCCTGATCCGGGTGGACATGTCCGAATATATGGAAAAGCACAGCGTATCCAAGATGATCGGCTCCCCGCCAGGCTATGTGGGCTATGAGGGAGGCGGACAGCTGAGCGAAAAGGTGCGGAGGAATCCCTATTCAGTGATCCTTTTTGATGAGGTGGAAAAAGCCCATCCCGACGTGTTCAATATCCTTCTCCAGGTGCTGGACGACGGCCATATCACCGACTCCCAGGGACATAAGATCGATTTTAAGAATACCATCGTGATCATGACCTCCAATGCCGGAGCGGAGAATATCATCGCCCCCAGACACCTGGGCTTCACCTCCCAGGATGATGAAAAGGCCAGGTATACCAGGATGAAAACGGGGGTCATGGATGAGGTAAAACGGCTGTTCAAGCCGGAGTTTTTAAACAGGATCGACGAGATCATCGTGTTCCATCCCCTCAATAAGACCCATATGAAGGAGATCGTTTCCATTATGTTGAATACCGTCGGAAAGCGGACGAAGCAGCAGATGTCCATCCGTTTAAACGCCGGGGAGGACGTGAAGGATTTCCTGGTGGAAAAGGGCTATGATGAAAAATACGGGGCAAGGCCCCTGCGGCGTACCATCCAGAACCTGGTGGAGGATAAGCTGGCGGAGGCCGTCCTGGAAGGAAGGGTAAGAGAGGGAGATTCGGTGAAGCTCCTTTTAAAGGACGGACAGCTTAAATTTTCTGCCAGGCACCCACAAACTGCTAGAAAACAGGATGGGGTTGTGGTATGATAAAAGTGATCAAAAAAGGATCATAAAAGACCGCAGAAGTTTTAGGAAATACACAAAAGGAGACTAAGTATTATGTCAGTGATCAATGAATTAATCCGTACAGAAGAGAATGGGAACATCAGCTTTGGCAATTATTCCCTGGACGTGAAATCCAAAGCCGAGGATTTCGAGCATGACGGAGATCTTTATAAAGTAAAGACCTTTAAGGAGATCACAAAACTGGAGCGCAACGGCATGTTCGTATACGAGTCTGTTCCGGGAACTGCAGTGACCGATTTTTCCGTAAAGGACACAGAGGTATCCTTTAAGGTGGAGGGAACAGAGGACGCCCAGATCACGATCCAGCTGGAAGACGACATGGAATATGAGGTGTTTGAGGACGGCGCAGCCATCGGCGGCATGAAGACCAACATGAGCGGAAAGCTGAGCCTTTCCGTGGAGCTTTCCGAGGGAAAGGCCGTGGAAGTGAAAGTGATCCGGAAGTAAGCAGGAAAGAAAGGATATTATAGTGGCAAAAGCAAAGACAGGAACAGTATTTTTCTGTAAGGAATGCGGCTATGAATCCGGTAAGTGGATGGGGCAGTGCCCGGCGTGTAAGGAGTGGAATACCTTTGTGGAGGAGCCTGTGGTCTCGGAACGGAGATCCCAGGGAGCCGAAAGGGTCCGCGTCCCAGGCCGGGGCACTGCCCCTGTCCATATCTCGGATATTTCCCTGGAGGAGCAGGACCGGATGGCCACCGGCTTTGGGGAGCTGGACCGGGTCTTAGGGAGCGGGATCGTCCGGGGAAGCCTGGTGTTAGTGGGCGGAGATCCCGGGATCGGAAAATCCACCCTTTTACTCCAGGTTTGCCGGAATCTGTCCATGGCCGGAAAAAAGGTCCTTTATATTTCCGGGGAGGAGTCCTTAAAGCAGATCAAGATGCGGGCCAACCGGATCGGGACGATCACCGGGGAGCTTCTGTTTCTCTGTGAGACCAACCTGGATCTGGTCCGGGGGGCCATTGAAAACGGAAAGCCGGACGTGGTGATCATTGACTCCATCCAGACCATGTACCGGGAGGATATTTCCTCCGCCCCCGGAAGCGTCAGCCAGGTACGGGAATCCACAAACCTGCTGATGCAGACCGCCAAGGGGCTGGGGATCACCATTTTCATCGTGGGCCATGTGACCAAGGAGGGCGTGGTAGCCGGTCCCAGGGTCCTGGAGCATATGGTGGATACGGTGCTGTATTTTGAGGGAGACAGGAACGATTCCTACCGGATCTTAAGGGCCGTGAAGAACCGGTTCGGCTCCACCAACGAGATCGGTGTGTTTGAGATGCAGGAAAAGGGACTGGAGGAAGTGAAAAATCCGTCGGAGATGCTGATCTCCGGCCGCCCCAGGGAGGCCTCCGGGGCTGTGGTGGCCTGCTCTCTGGAGGGGACCAGGCCCATCCTCCTGGAGGTCCAGGCGCTGGTGACGGCCACCAGTTTCGGAATGGCCAGGAGAACGGCCAACGGCGTGGATTATAACCGGATCAATATTTTGCTGGCGATCCTGGAAAAGCGGTGCGGCTACGCTATGAGCCGGTACGACGCTTATGTAAACATCGCCGGCGGCATGAAGATGAATGAGCCGGCCCTGGATCTGGCGGTGGTCATGGCCCTGGTGTCCAGCTTCAAGAACCGGGAGGTGGATCCGGGCATGCTGATCTTTGGAGAGGTGGGCCTTTCCGGCGAGGTCCGGGCCGTTTCCCAGGCCGGGCAGCGGGTGGCGGAGGCTGTGAAGATGGGCTTTACGGCCTGTGTGCTCCCAAAGGCCAACCTGGAGAAGCTCCGGAGTGAAAAACGGATCCGGCTCATTGGAGTGGAAAATGTACGGGAGGCCATCGAGGGGGTATTTTCTTCTTCCCCGGCTTCCCATACGGATGAGCTCCCGTTCCAGCCGGTGCCCAGCCGCACATAAGGCGGCTGGAACACGGCTTCAGGACCGGCGGATCGCCAGGAGGAAAAGAGGAGGGATATGAAATGAAAGTGATCGATCTGACCCATACGATCCGGGAGGATATGCCGGTTTATCCGGGAACGGAAACGCCGGAGCTTTCACCGGCCAGCAGCTATGAAAAGGATGGATTTAAGGAAACGCTTCTCCATATGTATTCCCACACGGGAACCCATATGGATCCGCCGGCCCATTTATATGAGGGGCGGACGACCCTGGACCAGTTTCCGGCAGAGCAGTTTACTGGCCGGGCGCTGGTGATCGACTGCCGGGACCTTGCGGAGGGAGACGCCATTACCATGGACCGCGTCCGGAGATACGGGGCCCTGGCAGAGGAGGCGGATTTCCTGCTTTTTAACCTGGGATGGGATAAGCGCTGGGGAACAGAGGCGTATTTTGGAAATTATCCATGTGTGGATGATGAGGTCCTGGATCACATCATAAAGGGGCATTATAAGGGGATCGGGTTCGATGTGATCGGACTGGATCCCATGGACGATGCAGACCTTCCCCGCCATAAAAAGCTGTTTAAGGACTGTGAGATCGTGAACATTGAGAATCTTAAGGATCTGGAGCTTTGCGGAGAGGGACTCTTCTGGTTTGCCTGTTTTCCGATGAAGATCGAAAACAGCGATGGAGCGCCGGCCAGGGCTGTGGCCTGGATCGAATAAAAAATGGGGCTGCCGCCAGGGGACAAAAATGTCCTTTGGCAGCAGCCCCGGTGTGTTTCCGGCCTGCGGGATCTTTATGCCACAGCGTGGATCTTTGCCGCGTCGTGGTCGTCCAGAAATTCCTCAAAGCCAGGGTTTTCTCCGCTAAATTCCACAGTGAGGACCTTTGTAAAGTCCAGGCTGAGGACTCCAAGGATGGATTTTGCATCGATGATCACACGGTTGTAGAAAATATTAATATCGAAATCACACTCACTGGCTCTGGCTACAAAGTCCTTTGCTTCAGCGATGGTAGAGATCCGGATCTTTCTCTGCGTCATCATGGGTATCACTCCTTTAAAAATAAATGCTATTGATTTTCCGTGTTCATTTCCTTTATATCATTTGTTATTTCAATAGTCAACCGACAAAATATACTAGTTTTTTTGCTTTTTCCGGGTTTTTCTGTGGCTTTTCTCCAAAAGAGAGGATTTTGATGACAGCGGAAGGAATAATTACATCAGTTTTTTAAATTTTTCGGAAAATAGTAATTGACATTTGGGTGCTGCTGTGGTATCATCTTTAAACGTGAGAGGCAGTAAAAAATCTCATGAAAAATTTATAGGGGATTAGTTCAATGGTAGAGCGGCAGTCTCCAAAACTGTAAATGGGGGTTCGAGCCCCTCATCCCCTGCTGATTAGAAAAGCTGGAATCCGATTCGGATCCCAGCTTTTTCTTTACAGGAAATTAGACTTTTCCGGGCCGGTATTGTATAATGGAGCAAGGAACGGAGGAAGGAAGCATGGAACAGAAAAAACAGGTCAGGATCTCGGTGCGGGCGCTGGTGGAGTTCGTGCTCCGCTCCGGAGACATCGATAACCGCCGTTCCGGAGCGGCCCAGAAGGATGCCATGGCGGCGGGGACCAGGATCCATAAAAAGATCCAGAAGCGGATGGGCGGGAATTACAGAGCTGAGGTGCCGTTAAAATATACGGCCCTGGACGAAGAAGAGGACATCGAACTTCTGGTGGAGGGCCGGGCCGACGGGATCTTTGAGGAAGACGGCATCGTGACCATTGATGAGATCAAGGGCGTGTATATGGATCTGGAGCGGCTTACAGAGCCGGTGGCGGTGCATATGGCCCAGGCCATGTGCTACGGATATTTTTACTGCTGCGACCGGGATCTGGACGGTGTGCGGATCCAGCTTACCTACTGTAATCTGGAGACCGAGGAGATCCGCCGGTTCCATGAGGACAGGTCGAAGGAGGAGCTGGAGGTGTGGTTCCGTTCGGTGATCCACGAATACTTTAAGTGGGCCAGATATCTGTGTCACCATGAGCTCCAGAGGAACCAGTCCATAAGCGGCCTGGAGTTTCCCTTTCCCTACCGGGAGGGCCAGCGGGATCTGGCGGTGGCCGTGTATAAGACCATTTCCCGGAAAAAGCGGCTGTTCATCCAGGCTCCCACAGGCATCGGAAAGACTCTTTCCACCATTTTTCCCGCTGTCCAGGCCATGGGAGCGGGGAAGGCCTCCAAGGTTTTTTATCTGACGGCCAAGACCATCACCAGAACGGTGGCGGAGGAGGCGTTCAGGATCCTAAGGAGCCGGGGACTGGTGTTCACGGCCGTGACCATCACGGCCAAAGAAAAGCTGTGCCCCATGGAGAAGACCGAGTGCAATCCGGAGGCATGTCCCTATGCCAAAGGTCATTTTGACCGGGTCAACGAGGCGGTGTTCGACATCCTGCACCTGGAGCAGGAGATGGACCGGGAGACCGTGTTGAGATACGCGGAAAAATACCGGGTCTGCCCCTTTGAGTTCTGCCTGGATATTTCCAGCTGGACCGATGGGATCATCTGCGACTACAATTATGTGTTCGATCCAAACGTGCGGCTGAAACGCTACTTTGCCGACGGGGCCTCGGGAGATTATCTTTTCCTGGTGGATGAGGCCCACAACCTGGTGTCCAGGGCCAGGGAGATGTACAGCGCCTCTGTTTATAAGGAAGATTTCCTGGAGGTGAAGCGGATCATAAAGGGAAAGTCGCCCAGGCTGGAGCGGCAGCTGGACCGGTGCAATAAGCTGCTGCTTTCCATGAAGCGGGAGTGCGGGGACTGGCAGCTCCTGGAGGATGTGACGGGGCTGGCTGCCGGGATCATGACCGCCTTTTCTTATATGGAAACGTTTATGGAGGAATTCCCGGAGTTCCCGGAACGGGAGACGGTGCTGGACTTTTATTTCTGCCTCCGGGATTTTTTAAACGTCTATGAAGAGCTGGACGGCCATTACCGGATCTATGAGGAAAACCGGGAGGACGGCTCCTTCCTGGTGCGCCTCTTCTGCGTGGATCCTTCCCGGCTCCTTTCCAGATGCATGGATCAGGGAGCCAGCACCATCCTGTTTTCGGCCACGCTCCTTCCTGTCCGGTATTATAAGACCCTGCTTTCCGGAAACCAGGAGGATTACGCGGTGTATGTGAATTCGCCGTTTCCAGAGGAAAACCGCCTCCTTATGGTGGCGGAAGACGTGAGCAGCCGCTACACGAGACGCAGCCCGTCAGAATACCGGAAGGTGGCGGACTATATCCGGATCGTCACCCAAAGCCGGCCGGGAAATTATATGGTGTTTTTTCCTTCCTATCAGTATATGGGCGAGATCGAGGAGATCCTGGAGGAGGAGCCTTTGAAGGCGGATCTGCTGGTCCAGGGCCAGGGGATGGGAGAAGCGGAAAAGACAGAATTCCTGGAGGAGTTTGAAAAGGAGAGGAGCCATTCCCTGGCCGCCTTCTGTGTCATGGGCGGCGTCTTTTCGGAGGGCATCGATCTGAAGGAGGAGCGGCTCATCGGGGTCATCGTGGTGGGCACGGGGCTCCCCATGGTCTGCGTAGAGCAGGAGGTGCTGAAGGGGTATTTTGATGAGACAGAGGAGAAGGGTTTTGATTTTTCTTACCAGTATCCCGGCATGAATAAGGTCCTCCAGGCGGCCGGGCGGGTGATCCGGACGCCTGGGGACCGGGGAGTGATCCTTTTGCTGGATGACCGGTTTTTAAGAATGGATCATCTGGAACTGTTTCCCAGGGAATGGGAGCGTTTCCAGGTGGTGAACCGGGGAAATGCGGCCCGGTGCCTGGAGGATTTCTGGAATGGAAGGGAGCCCTAGGGCCATTTTACAGCATATCCATGAATTGTTTGGCCGCCTGGGATAAGGGGACCGAGCCGTTGGAGGCCACCACCAGCTTTCTGGCCGGAAGGCTCTGGGCCAGCTTAAGGATATAAAGCTGGGATTCGTCGGCGGGAATGCAGAAATCCGGCACAAAGGCGATCCCCAGGCCGATGCGGGCCAGATCGATGAGCAGGTCGTTGCTGCTCAGCTCGATCTCCGGCACCAGATCCAGGTGGGAGCGCTGGAACATGGAGTGGAGGAACTCGCTGGTGGTGCTTTTCCGGTCCAGCATCATGATGGGGTACTCCTTTAGCTCCTCCAGGGTCAGGATCTGATCCGTCAGGGGAAAGGCCTCGGCATTGGCCACGAACACATCGTGGAATTCGTGGATGGCCCGGACGCTGTGGCTGGCTAAAAGCCCGGAGTTGGGGTAGTTGCTTAGGATAAAATCCACCTGGCCGTTTTCCAGGACGTGGGCGCACTCGATGGAGGTAAAGTTAAACACCTTGATGTGGACGTTGGGGTAGGCCTTGTGGAACTGGTTTAAATAGGGGACCAGATAGTAGCGGCAGATGGTGTCGCTGGCGGCGATCCGCAGCTGGCCGCCGTTTAAGGAGTTGGCCTCCAAAAGCTGGTTTTCTCCTTTCTGGATCAGGTTCATGGCCGGTTCAATGTGCTTGAACAGGATCTCTCCCTCGGGAGTCAGCTGGACCTTTTTCGTACTGCGGATGAAAAGCGTCTGGCCCAGCTTTTTTTCCAGGACCTTCACAGACTGGCTCACGGCCGACTGGGAGATGAACAGACATTTGGAGGCCTCGGAGAAGCTTAAGGTCCGGGCCACATAGTAAAATACTTTATATAATTCGTAATTGATATCCATTATTAGTCCTCCTTATAGGTAAACGACACTATTGTAGCACAACTTAAGAGTTTTGAAAAGAGGGAAACAGCATGTCAGAAGAGATGAGAGAAGAGATGGAACAGAACACGGAAACCGGCACAGAGGATATCTACCAGGTCTATATGGAGGAGCTGGCGGTGATCCCGCCCTGTACCGAGGAAGAGAACCGGGAGCTCCTTAAGAGGATGAAGGCCGGAGACCGGGAGGCAAAAAACCGACTGGTGGAGGGAAATCTGAAAAAGGCCCTGTTTTTTATCCAGGATTATCTGAACCGGGGAGTGCCCATGGCGGATCTGATCCAGGAGGCCAGCATGGAGCTGATGGAGCTGGCGGACGAGGGCTTCCAGGAGGGCTTTGAAAAGCTGCTGGAAAGCCGGATCCATGTGCGGATGGAGGAGGTGATCCGGGAGCAGAAGGCAGAGATGGATCTGGAGGAGGAGATGCTGGCCCGGGTCAACGTGCTCCAGGAGGTGTCAAAGCGCATGGCCGAGGAGCTGGGAAGAGAGGCCAGCTTAAAGGAGCTGGCGGAGCGCATGAAGATGACAGAGGAGGATGTCCGTGAGATCATGAAGATGACCATGGACGCACTGAAGCTCAGTGAGCTGAACCGCAGCCTCCAGGATTGATGATTTATTAGTTTAAAATATAAATAAAATTAGATATATTAATTTTACTTATTTATTTCGTTTGTGGTAAGATGATAAGAGAACAAGAATGCAACCTGTTTATATAAAGATTTTCACAAGGAGGAAGAAACATGAGCGTAAAGCGCGTATTTGTTGAGAAGAAGCCGGAATTTGCTGTCCAGGCCAGAGAGCTTTGCGATGAGATCGAAAGCTATCTGGGGATCGCCGGTGTGACAGGGGTCCGTGTCCTGGTCCGCTACGACATCGAAAATCTGTCGGAGGATGTGTACCGGGAGGCTCTGGGTACGATCTTTTCCGAGCCGCCGGTGGATGAGGTGTTTGAAGGAGACTTTGTCCATGGCGCAGACGACGCCGTTTTTTCTGTGGAATACCTGCCTGGTCAGTTTGACCAGAGAGCAGACTCTGCCGAGCAGTGTGTGAAGCTGTTAAAAGAGACAGAGGAGCCGGTCATTAAGACTGCCACCACTTATGTGATCTCCGGAAGTCTTACAAAGGAAGAGCTGGACGCCGTTAAGGCCTTCTGCATCAACCCGGTGGACTCCAGGAAGGCCTCTGAAACGATCCCGGAAACTCTGGTATCCGTATTTGAAAAGCCGGAGGATGTGGCTGTGTTTGAAGGCTTTGCTTCCATGGACGAGGCAGCCTTAAAGGAGCTGTACGGTTCCTTAAATCTGGCTATGACCTTCAAGGACTTCCTTCATATCCAGGCTTATTATAAAAACGAAGAGAAGAGGGATCCGTCTGTGACGGAGATCCGTGTGCTGGATACATACTGGTCCGACCACTGCCGCCACACCACCTTCTCCACAGAGCTTAAAAATGTGACCTTCACCGAGGGCGATTATAAGAAGCCCATCGAGGATACCTATAATCAGTATCTGGCCGACCATAAGGAGATCTATAAGGGAAGAGACGACAAGTTCGTATGCCTGATGGATCTTGCCATTATGGGAATGAAGAAATTAAGGGCAGAAGGAAAATTAGAGGATCTGGAGGTCTCCGAGGAGATCAACGCCTGCTCCATCGTGGTTCCCGTGGAGATCGACGGAGAAACTGAGGAATGGCTTGTGAACTTCAAGAACGAGACCCATAACCATCCCACAGAGATCGAGCCCTTCGGCGGCGCTGCCACCTGTCTTGGCGGAGCCATCCGTGATCCCTTATCCGGCCGTACCTATGTTTACCAGGCCATGCGCATCACTGGTGCAGCCGATCCCACAAGACCGTTAAACGAGACCTTAAAGGGCAAGCTCCCCCAGAGGAAGATCGTGACCGAGGCTGCCCATGGTTACAGCTCCTACGGAAACCAGATCGGCCTGGCCACCGGATTCGTAAAGGAATTATATCATCCGGGCTATGTGGCAAAGAGAATGGAGATCGGAGCGGTCATGGGCGCAGCTCCCAGAAAAAATGTGATCCGTGAGACTTCTGATCCCGGCGATATCATCATCCTCCTGGGCGGACGCACCGGCCGCGACGGCATCGGCGGAGCCACCGGCTCCTCCAAGGTCCACACAGAGGCTTCCATTGAGGTCTGCGGCGCAGAGGTCCAGAAGGGAAATCCGCCTACAGAGCGTAAGATCCAGAGGATGTTCCGCCGTCCGGAGGTTTCCAGACTGATCAAAAAATGCAATGACTTCGGTGCAGGCGGCGTATCCGTTGCCATCGGTGAGCTGGCAGCCGGTCTTTATATCGACCTGGACAAGGTTCCGAAAAAATACGCAGGCCTGGACGGCACGGAGATCGCCATTTCCGAGTCCCAGGAGAGAATGGCTGTGGTGGTGGATCCCAAGGATGTGGATGCATTCCTGGCTTATGCGGCAGAGGAGAACCTGGAGGCCGTTACAGTGGCAGAGGTAACAGAAAGCCCGCGTCTGACCATGACCTGGAGAGGAAAGACCATCGTGGACCTGAGCCGCGCGTTCTTAGATACCAACGGAGCGCACCAGGAGGCCGACGTGACCCTGACAGTTCCCAACCGGGAAGGAACGCCCTTTGAGAGAAAGGAAGTGGGCGACGTTAAGGAAAGCTGGATGAAGATGTTGGGCTCCTTAAATGTCTGCTCCCAGAAGGGACTGGTGGAGCGGTTTGACGCTTCCATCGGAGCCGGCACAGTAATGATGCCCTATGGCGGAAAATTCCAGCAGTCCGAGATCCAGACCATGGTGGCAAAGCTTCCGGTATTAAAGGGAAAATGTGATGCTGTGACTATGATGAGCTACGGCTTTGATCCGTATCTGTCCAGCTGGAGCCCGTACCATGGAGCCGTTTATGCCGTGCTTTCCTCCGTTGCCAAGATCGCAGCAGCCGGCGGCGACTACCGGAAGATCCGTTTCACCTTCCAGGAATATTTCCAGAGGATGACAGAGGATCCCACCCGCTGGGGACAGCCCTTTGCAGCCTTACTGGGCGCATACAATGCCCAGATGGGATTTGGCCTTCCGTCCATCGGCGGCAAGGACAGCATGTCCGGTACCTTCAATGAGGAGGACGGAAAGGAAGTCAACGTTCCGCCCACACTGGTTTCCTTTGCTGTGGATGTGGCCAGCGAAAAGACGGCCATTTCTCCGGAATTTAAGAAGGCCGGAAATAAGATCGTTGTATTTAAGATCGAAAAAGACGCTTATGACCTTCCTGTATACAGCCAGATCACCGAGGGCTATGGAAAGCTCTTTGAGGATATCAAAGCTGGAAGGATCGTTTCCGCATATGCGGTGGAGCGCCACGGCATGGCAGAGGCTGTCAGCAAGATGGCCTTCGGAAACCATATGGGCGTAAAGATCGGGCATAATGTGGATCCCAGAGACTTCTTCGCACCGGGCTGGGGCGATATCGTCTGCGAGGTTCCGGACGGAAAGGTGGGCGAGCTTTCCATCAGCTATACGCTGATCGGTGAGGTCACCGACCGGGCGGCCTTTGAATACGGCAGCGTATCCATTCCCCTTACAGAGGCACTGGATACATGGAACGCTCCGCTGGAGAACGTATTCCCCACAGAGTCCGGCGTAAAGCAGGAGGAAGTGAAGCAGGAAGTATTTAAGGCAGATCAGATCGTGATCTGCAACCATAAGATCGGTACTCCCAATGTGTTTATCCCGGTATTCCCCGGAACCAACTGCGAGTACGACAGTACAAAGGTATTCGAGCGCGCCGGAGCCAATGTGAGCGCAAAGGTATTCCGCAATTTAAGCGCTGAGGATATCAGAGATTCCGTTGAGCTTTACAGAAAAGAGATCGAAAAGGCCCAGATCGTCATGTTCCCGGGCGGCTTCTCCGCAGGCGACGAGCCGGAGGGCTCTGCCAAGTTCTTCGCCACTGCCTTCCGCAACGAGGTGGTGAAGGAGGCTCTTATGAAGCTGTTAAACGAGAGGGACGGTCTGATCTTAGGCGTCTGCAACGGCTTCCAGGCGCTCATCAAGCTGGGGCTTGTGCCGGGCGGCACCATTACGGAGCAGAATGCCGGCGCGCCGACGCTGACCTACAACACCATCGGACGCCATATCTCCAAGATGGTGAACCTTAAGGTGGTCTCCAACAAGTCCCCGTGGCTTGCGGAAGCAGAGCTGGGCGGTGTTTATGTGAACCCGGTATCCCACGGCGAGGGCCGGTTCGTGGCCAGCGACGAGTGGCTTAAGAAGCTCTTTGCCAACGGCCAGGTGGCGACCCAGTATGTGGATGCAGACGGCAACCCCACCATGGACGAATACTGGAACCCCAATGGCTCCTACATGGCTATCGAGGGTATCACAAGCCCCGACGGACGGGTATACGGAAAAATGGCCCATTCAGAGAGACGCGGCGATGCTGTGGCAAAGAACATCTACGGCGAGCAGGATATGAAGATCTTTGAAAGCGGCGTGAAGTACTTTAAATAAATAAGACACAGAAAACATACGGCAGGCCCCGGTGGGAGAAGCAGGCGGACAAAGGACGAAGGCTTCCCCCGCCGGGGCTTTTCCGGCGGCCGTACCCATAGAACTGGAGGTATGCGGGATGGAAGAGACCCTGGAGATCCGGTATGTCCGGCCAGAGGACAAGGCGTTCTGGTACAGCCTGGACAGGCATCTTCCGGAGGAGGAATTTGATAAAAAAACTGCCGGTCAGAGAGGCTATGTCTTACTGGCTGAAGGACAGCGGGCCGGGATCCTCAGATATAATCTTTTCTGGGACAATACGCCGTTCTGCACCCTGCTGTACATCGATCCCAGGTTCCAGAGAAAGGGCTTTGGACGGAGGCTGATTGAACACTGGGAAAATGACATGCGGGCGCGGGGCTTCGGCATGCTCCTGACCTCCACACAGGTGGACGAGGAGGCACAGCATTTTTACAGGAAGCTGGGATATAAGGACTGCGGCGGCCTTGTGGTAGATATCCCCGGGTATGAGCAGCCCATGGAGCTGTTCCTGGCAAAGGGGATCGGAAAACACAGTTCGTTTTGACATCTGCTCCAGGGGATGGTACTATGGAGGAAAGAGGAGGCCTGGATCCCTCTGGGGATCGGCAGACTTAAAAATAAAGAAATGCGGAGGAAAAGGATATGGGAAAACGTGTGCTGGTGGTGGTCGATATGCAGAAGGATTTTGTGGACGGAAGCCTGGGGAGTAAGGAAGCCGTCTCCATTGTCCCGGCGGTGGTAAAAAAGGCCAGGGACTTTGACGGGACCGTGCTCTTTACCAGAGATACCCATGGAGAGGATTACATGGAGACCCAGGAGGGGAAATACCTTCCGGTGGCCCACTGTGTCAGGGGGACGGAAGGCTGGGAGCTGATCCCGGAGCTGGAGGAGATGAAGGACAGCCGCAAAGCCCAGTGCTTTGACAAGCCGGCCTTTGGCTCTGTGGCCCTGGCAGAGGCTTTAAAAGCCATGTATGAAGCGGGAGAGCTGGAGGCGGTGGAGCTTGTGGGACTCTGTACCGATATCTGCGTGGTATCCAACGCCCTTCTCATAAAGGCGTTCATGCCGGAGCTTCCGGTATCCGTGGACGCCTCCTGCTGCGCGGGAGTAACGCCGGAGAAGCACGCGGCGGCCCTGGAGACCATGAGAAGCTGCCAGATCCAGATCTTATAGGAAACGGCCCTCATGAAGATCGTAGTAAACGGCTATTCCGGCAGCGGAAAATCCACTCTGGCCAGAAGACTGGGGGGACTTTATCAGATCCCGGTCCTCCACCTGGACACGGTCCACTGGCTGCCTGGCTGGGAGGAGAAGGCAGAGGAACAGGGGAGGTCTGAGGTCCGGGCCTTTATGGACAGGAATGCCTCCTGGGTCATTGACGGAAATTACAGGAAGCTGGAGTATGAACGGAGATTACAGGAAGCCGACCGGATCATTTTTATGGATTTCAACCGGTTTTCCTGCCTTTTCAGGGCATACCGGAGATATCTGGACCATAAGGGAAGGGCCAGAAGCTCCATGACGGAGGGCTGCGAGGAAAAGCTCGATCTGGAATTTATCCGCTGGATCCTCTGGGACAGCCGCACCAGAAAGCAGAAAAAGCTCTGGCGGGCCATGAAGGAGACCTGCGGGGAAAAAACCGTGGTCCTGAAAAACCAACGGCAGCTGGACGGGTTCCTGGAATCCCTAAGCGGACAGAAGAATCCCACAGAGTTCCCATAACGGCCATGGGCCGGAGCGCACGTGCTCCGGCCTTCTTTGACAGACAAGGAGGATCGATATGGACACAGTCCCTGCAAAGACCATCCTTACCAGGAACAAGGATACCTCCTGGTTTGGCAGCGATTACAACATGAACCTGTACCGGGGCTGCTCCCATGGGTGCATTTACTGCGACAGCAGGAGCACATGCTACCATGTGGAGGGCTTTGACCGGGTGCGCGTAAAGGAAAATGCCCTGGTGCTCCTCCGGGATGAGCTGAGGAGAAAGGTGCGGCCCGGAGTGATCGGCAGCGGAGCCATGTGCGACTCCTACAATCCCTTCGAGAGGACGGAGCTGGTGACCCGCCATGCCCTGGAACTGATGGACGCCTTCGGCTTCGGGGCCTCCATGCTGACCAAAAGCCCCCTGATCCTCCGGGACACAGACCTTTACCAGGAGATCAGCACCCATTCCCCGGTCCTATGTATGATGACCATTACCACGGCCGACGACGGGCTCAGCAAAAAGATCGAGCCGGGCGTCCCGGCCTCGTCGGAGCGGTTTGCGGCGGTCCGCGCCATGGCAGACCAGGGATTGTACACAGGCGTCGTCATGACGCCACTCCTTCCTTTTCTGGAAGACACGGAACAGAATATCCGGGAAATGGCAAAGCGCACCGCAGACACCGGGGCCAGATTCCTCTATGGGATCATGGGCGTTACCATCCGGGACGGCCAGAGAGAATATTTTTATGACGCCCTCACAAAGCGGTTCCCGGGGGAACGGCTGGCAGAACGGTATGCAGCCGCCTATGGGAACCGCTATTACTGCGCCAGCCCCCGGGCCCGGAAACTCTGGGAGATGTTCACAGAGGAATGCCAGAGAGAGGGACTCCTCTGGGACATGAAGGATATCATCCACGACTACAAAAAGAAGTACGCCTGCACCCAGCTGGAATTCCAGTTCTAAAGAGGGACAGGGCGGCTCCCTCTTTTACACAGAGGAGCTGCAGAATACCACCATCTGCTCCGGCACAGTCTGGGCTGGAAAGCTCCTGGTGGTGGCCGAATAGGTGGCCAGGATCAGCCGGTTCCCGGGATTCCCCATAAAGATCTGTCCGTTGGGAAGCGTCACCGGAGTGGCCCAGGACGGCTTCAGCAAAAGCGTCCCCTCAGAATTCAGCAGCCTCCCATCAAAAGCGTCCAGGACCGCCGTCACTCCCTGGGGAGTATAGGCAGCAGCCACCGCCCTGTACCTGGGCGGAAACACAAGCGGCATGGGGGCTCCCAGGGAATAAAAGAACGTGGCCCGGTCCCCCACCTGGAACGGATGCAGATTCAGCACATAAGCTCCCGGCGGCAGCAGAATATGGACCAGTCCCTGATCCTCGCTCTGCACCGTCAGAAGCAGCGTGCAGTCAGACCCTCCAAAGGCCCCGTCCCCCTGATATTCAATGGCCGTAATGATCCCGGCCGTCGGCGTATACGACATACAAAAAACCTCCAGATAACCCATTACCATATCATATCCCTATCCCTCCCGATCCGTTCCATTTTTTAATCACATCCCACTTAATACTTCCCCCTCCCGCACATTTCCCCCCACATTTTTCCCGCCCCTCCGCGTCTCCTGTTCCGTCCCCCATCCCGCATCCAGACCCGTTCTGCCCACCGGTACTTAGGCCGCGTCTTTTGCGGCCTTACGTACCGCTGTGCGCAGACCGGAGCGGGAGCGGGTCTGGATGCGGGATGGGGGACTCACCTGGATGCAGGATGGGGGACTTGGGTATTTCAATTTCCAGAAAATAATGTTATAATCCTCTGGGGTACAGGAAGAACGGAGAGAGGATGATACCATGAATTTCTATGTGCCGGAAGGCTATGTTCCAAAGATCGACCTTAGGGAGACCCAGATCGCCATTAAGATCATCAAGGATTTCTTCCAGAGAGAACTGACCAGACAGCTCCATCTCACCCGCGTATCGGCGCCCTTGTTTGTGACGCCGGAATCAGGACTCAATGACAATCTGAACGGCGTAGAGCGCCCAGTGGCTTTTGACTTGAAAGAAGGAAACCGCTCTGCGGAGATCGTCCATTCCCTGGCCAAATGGAAGCGGTACGCCTTAAAGCAGTACGGCTTTCTTCCAGGAGAAGGCCTGTATACCGACATGAACGCCATCCGCCGGGACGAGGATACGGACAACATCCATTCCATTTATGTGGACCAGTGGGATTGGGAGAAGGTGATCCGGAAGGAGGAACGGACCCGGAAGACCCTGGAGGATGCGGTGAGGGCTGTTTATAAGACCTTAAAGATCACCGAAGATTACATGGCCTATGAGTATGAATACATTGGCCATGTTCTGCCGGACCAGATCGTGTTTGTCACAGCCCAGGAGCTGGAGGACCGTTATCCGGCCCTGACGCCCAGGGAACGGGAATATAAAGCTGCCAGAGAATATGGAGCCATATTCATCGAGCAGATTGGGAAAAAGCTGGCGTCCGGAAAACCCCATGACGGCCGGGCCCCGGACTATGATGACTGGGAGCTCAACGGCGATATCATCGTATATTATCCGGTCCTCGATATTGCTCTGGAGCTGAGCTCCATGGGGATCCGTGTGGATGAGGATTCCCTCAGGCATCAGCTGGCAGAGGCTGGCTGTGAGGAGAGGGCAGAGCTGGCATTTCAGAAGGCTCTGTTAAACGGAGAACTGCCGTACACCATCGGCGGCGGCATCGGTCAGTCCAGGATCTGTATGTTCTTTTTAAGAAAGGCCCACATCGGTGAGATCCAGGCATCCATCTGGCCTGCGGATGTAATGGAAGCGGCTGGAAAGGCCGGGATCCCGCTTTTATAAAGAAAGAAATCAATATGGAGGGGAAGCAGAAAAAATGGCAAATGAACGTCTGAAACAGCTTCGCGCGCTTATGGCGCAGCACGGGATGGATGCATACTATATCCCATCATCGGATTTCCACGACTCAGAATATGTGGATCCGTATTTTAAATGCAGGGAGTTTATCTCCGGCTTCACCGGTTCCGCCGGGACCATGGTGGTGACGAAGGACTTTTCCGGTCTCTGGACCGACGGCCGCTACTTTGTCCAGGCGAAAAAGCAGCTGGAGGGACAGGACACAGAGCTGATGAAGATGGGGGAGGAGAACGTTCCCACCATCGATGAATTTTTAATGGAGCATCTGCCTGAGGGCGGTGTCCTGGGTATGGACGGCCGGGTGGTAAATACCGGCATCGGCCGCAGCTTTGAAAAGCTCCTAAAGGTTAAAAAGGGTACAGCCTCCATTGAGCATGATCTGGCAGGAGAGCTCTGGACCGAAAGACCGGAGCTTCCGGCTCCCCAGGTCTGGGTGCTGGAGGAGAAATACGCCGGAGAATCCGCTGCCTCCAAGATCGCGCGGATCCGCCAGGTCATGAAGGAGCATCACGCCACCGTCCATATCCTTTCCGGTCTGGACGATATCGCATGGCTTCTGAACATCCGGAAAAATACCGGAGCATCCATCAACCTTCTGCCTCTGGCCCATGTGCTCATGACCATGGATACCCTGACGCTGTTCATTGACAGCAGCCGCTTTGACGACTGTGTAAACGCATATCTGAAGGAAAACGGCGTGACCCTGGCTCCCTATGGGGACATTTACAGGGCAGTGAAGGAGCTGCGGAACGAGACGATCTTACTGGAGCCGGACAAGGTGAACTACGCCATGTATAAGAGCATCCATGAGAGCTGTCTCCTGGAGGAGGCCATGAACCCGGCTTCCTGGATGAAGGCCATGAAGAATCCGGTGGAGATGGAGAACCTGAGAAAGGCTCATATCAAGGACGGTGTGGCTCTCACGAAATTTATTTACTGGATGAAGACAAAGGCTCCCAAGGGAAGCCTTATGGAAACGGAGGCTGCGGAGCATCTGGAGAGCTTAAGAAAGGAGCAGGAGGGATATATCTGCCCCAGCTTTGACACTATCTCCGCTTACGGAGCCAACGCGGCCATGTGCCACTACCATGCCACCAAGGAGGAGGAATCCGTCATCGGAAAGGACGGCTTTTACCTGGTGGATTCCGGCGGACAGTATTATGAGGGTACCACAGACGTGACCAGGACCATCGTCATGGGAGAACTGACCCATGAGGAAAAGCTCCACTTTACCCTGGTGCTCATGGGAATGCTCCGTCTCACAGACGCCAAGTTCCTCCATGGCTGCCGCGGGATCAATGTGGATTATCTGGCGAGAGGTCCCTTATGGAAGCTGGGCCTGGACTTCAACCACGGAACCGGTCATGGCGTCGGTTACCTTTCCAATGTCCATGAACGGCCCAACGGCATCCGCTGGAAGATCGTTCCGGAACGCCAGGACAGCTGTATCCTGGAGGAGGGCATGCTGACCTCCAATGAGCCTGGACTCTATATCGAGGGGAGCCACGGCATCCGCACAGAGAACCTGCTGTTATGCCGGAAGGCAGAAAAGAACGGCTACGGCCAGTTCATGCGGTTCGAGACCATGACCTATGCTCCCATTGACACGGAGGCCATTGATATTTCTGTCATGGAGCCTTCGGATGTGCGCCTTTTAAACCAGTACCATAAGGAAGTTTATGAAAAGCTGTCCCCCTATCTGACAAAAGAAGAAGCAGAATGGTTAAAGGACGCCACAAAACCCATAGGAGGAGATGCCCAGTGGCATATTTAGAAAAAAAGATCCTGGTAACGATCCCGGTGACGGAGACCCACAAAACGTATCTGGAAAAGCAGGCGTCCTCAGGGAAGTATAATTGTCAGTTCCGGTATATTCCGAAAGAACATGTGACGAAGGAGGACCTGGAGGATACCCAGGTTCTCATCGGCAACCTGCCTCCTGCCCTGGTGCGGGAGGCGAAGCGCCTGGAATGGCTCCAGTTAAACAGCGCCGGAGCCGATCCCTATACGCCGGAGGGAGTGCTTCCTGCCGGAGCAGTCCTCACGAACGCCACTGGGGCCTATGGCCTGGCGGTATCCGAGCATATGCTGGCCCTGACCTTTGATCTGATCCGCCGCCTGGGGCAGTATCATAAAAACCAGGCGGACCGTCAGTGGAGATCCATGGGGAACATCATTTCGGTGGAAGGATCGACGATCCTGATCCTGGGACTGGGAGATATCGGAGGAGACTATGCCCGGAAGGTGAAGGCTCTGGGCGCGTACACCATCGGCGTCAGACGGACCTGCAAGGAGAAGCCGGAATATCTGGATGAACAGTATACCATGGACGACCTGGACCGCCTTCTTCCCAGGGCCGACGTGGTGGCCATGGTGGTGCCTGGAGGCCCTGCCACCTGCCATCTGATGGATGAGAGACGGCTCCGCCTGATGAAAAAGGGCGCGTACCTCATCAATGTGGGACGGGGAAATGCCATCGATCCCGCAGCATTAAAGGCAGTTTTAAAGGACGGCCATCTGGGCGGCTGCGGACTGGATGTGACCGAGCCGGAGCCCCTGCCGCCGGAGGACGAGCTTTGGGCAATGGACAATGTGGTGATCACGCCCCATGTGGCGGGAAATTTCTTCCTGGCGGAGACCTTTGAACGGATCGTTAGGATCGCTGGAGAGAACTTAAAGGCATGGGCGTCGGGAGAAGAGTTAAAGAACGTGGTGGACTTTTCCACCGGATACAGAAAATAAGAAAACGCTGCCGGAAACGGATGGATCTGCCAGTTTCCGGCGGCGTTTTGTCATAGTTGTTTGAGTGCTTTGTATTTCTGCATAAATGACGGCCTAATACATGCAGGAGGTATATAATAGAAGCTGAAAACAATGTTGGGAGGTGGTCCTGGTGGATGTAAATACAATAAAATCCATATTGGAAATAGGCGAAACCATCGCTGTCGAATTCAAGCGGTGTGGAAATAATATTGAAAATGATGTATATGAATCCGTCTGCTCATTTTTAAACCGTTTTGGCGGGGATCTTTTTATGGGAGTACTGGATGATGGTACGGTATGTGGTGTTCCGGAAAAAGATGCACCTGATATGGTAAAAAATTTTATTAGCTGCATTAGCAATCCGGCTTTATTTTCTCCAACTGTGTACCTTACACCAGAAATACTTTCTTATAAAGGTAAAACGATAATTCATGTCCATGTTTTTTCCAGTGCAGAAGTGCATAGCTTCAAAAAAGTTATTTATGATCGTGTGAATGATGCAGATGTAAAAGTGACTGCGACTGCGCAGATCGCGCAAATGTATATTCGCAAGCAAGGTATTTTTACAGAGAAAAAAATTTTTCCATATGTAAAAATGGAAGATCTGCGATTGGATTTATTGCCGAAGCTTCGGACGATGGCAGCGAATAATAGTGCACAGGCCCATCCGTGGAGCGGTATGACAGATGAAGAACTGTTGAAGAGCACGCGGCTTTATAGTATGGACCGCATGACTGGTGAGTCGGGGTTTAATCTGGCTGCTGTCATGCTGCTTGGAAAAGATGATGTGATCGCAGATGTTGCACCGGCATATGTGACAGACGCTCTGCTCCGCAGGGTCGATGTGGACCGGTATGATGATCGTGAGATCATAAAAACAAATTTGATCGAAAGCTATGAACAGATGATGGAGTTCGGACGGAAGCATCTTCCGGACAGGTTTTATTTGGAAGATGATCAAAGAAAGAGTCTTCGGAATATCATTACTCGCGAGATGATCGCAAATACTTTGATCCATAGGGAATACACAAGTTCTTTTCAGGCAAAATTTGTTATTGGAAAAGATTGCGTATACGTTGAAAATGCAAATCGTGCATCGCAGGCTGCGATTCTGACACCAGATAACGCTGCTCCAAATCCAAAGAATCCGATCATTGCGGATTTTTTTAGAAATATTGGCTATGCAGATAAACTTGGATCGGGTGTGAGAAATCTATTTAAGTACAGTAAATTTTATTCGGGAAAAGAGCCGGAATTTATTGAAGGTGACGTATTTAAAATTATTGTTCCATTGGATGATAAATTAACCGGAGAAGGAACCACCCAATCCGCCACCCAATCCGCCACCCAATCCGCCACCCGGTCTGAGATCCCATCGGCAGTGGGCGATCCGGAAAAAGCAATTTTGAAATTGATAAGAGAAGAACCTGCTATCTCTCAAAAGGAAATCGCAGTTCGGCTTGCAATGAATCAAAACACTGTAAAATATCATACCCGGAAAATGCGAAAAAATGGAACGCTTGCGCGGGAAGGTACAAGCCGCAAAGGGAAATGGATTATAAAATAAGATCACATACGGCTGGCAGAACAGAAAAAATGCCATCTGCTCCGTGCAGATGGCATTGATTGGCAGGAATTTAGAAATCAAAGTTTCCGGTATACTTTTTCCGGCTGGCGGTTTCCGGCGCATAGGCGATGGGATAGATCACCATGGCCATCAGCATGGAACCGAACACATCCAGGATAGAGTGCTGCTTTAAGCATACGGTGGCAATACATATGGACACCATCAGGATCCCGGAGGCCCATACCAGAGGCTTGTTCTTTGAAAGGGTCTGGCTGCGGCAGATGGAAATATGGACTCCGATGGAGTTGTATACATGGATGCTGGGGAACACATTGATACATGGATCGATGCTCCACAGCTTCGCCACCAGGAAGCAGAAGATATTTTTATCCGGGTCGATGGCAGGGCGGAAATCCGTTCCATTGGGGTACAGGGTACACACCAGAAGGCTGATGGTCATGCCTGTAAATAGAAAGGTACACAGCCGATAATAATCGTCCTTGCTGGTAAAGAAAAAATAGGCAATGGCAGCAGCCACATACAAAAACCACAGCAGGTAGGGGACGATAAAATACTCGTTGAACGGGATCAGATCGTCCAGGGCGGTATGCATCACGTGGTAAGGTTTTCCCACATTCTGCTGGAGCGCTGCAAACCATGGCAGATAGATCAGGCCGTAGGACAGGATCCAGACATGACCGTATTTTTTCATGAGTTTTTTCATATTTTCAATGACCTCCTTTCGTTCTGGTCATTTCCTGTTATAACTTTAGCAAAGTATATCACAGGGAAAAACGGGTTTCAAGGCAGTTCACAAAAATTTAAGAAAGAGTAACATTTTGGTAATATGTTGGTACAAAAATGAAAAAATTTCGCCAGTATTTTGACAGAATGATGGATTTGTGGTATGTTATAAGAAACCAGTCAGAAAGGAGAAATGGATTATGCCTTATGTGGAAGAAGCTGGATTGCAGTATCATTTAAATATAAGACCCGGCGATGTGGGACGCTATGTGATCCTTCCGGGAGACCCCAAGCGCTGTAAAAAGATCGCGGAACACTTTGAGCGTGCGGAGCTGGTGGCCGACAGCCGGGAATACGTGACGTATACGGGATACCTGGATGGTGAAAAGGTCAGCGTTACCTCCACCGGCATCGGCGGTCCCTCGGCGGCCATTGCCCTGGAGGAACTGGTGAAATGCGGAGCCGATACCTTTATCCGGGTGGGAACCTGCGGCGGTATGGATCTGGATGTCAGGGGCGGCGACGTGGTGGTTGCCACCGGATCCATCCGTGCGGAGGGGACCAGCAGAGAGTATGCGCCCATTGAGTTTCCGGCAGTGGCAGATCTCAGGGTGGTCAACGCCCTGATGAAGGCAGGAGAGAACCTGGGCTATGCCTGCCATGCCGGAGTGGTCCAGAGCAAGGATTCCTTTTATGGCCAGCACAATCCGGAGCTGATGCCTGTGGCGGGAGAGCTTTTAAGCAAGTGGGACGCCTGGCTGAAGCTGGGGTGCAAGGCGTCAGAGATGGAGTCGGCGGCCCTTTTTATCGTGGCCAGTTATCTGAGAGTCCGCTGCGGTGCCTGCTTTCTGGCAGTCGCCAACCAGGAACGGGAAAAGGCGGGACTTCCCAATCCCGTGGTCCACGATACGGAGGCGGCCATTAAAGTGGGCGTGGAGGCCATCCGCGTCCTTATAAAAGAGGAACGGGAAAAGAATCAGACCGTATAACAGGAGAGGATTCCGGGAAAGGCGGTGCGTTTTATGGAAAATAAGGAACTGGTGGAGAAGGCTCTGGAGGCCAGGAGCGTGGCCTATACCCCCTATTCAGGATTCCGGGTGGGAGCCGCCCTTTTATGTGCGGATGGGACAGTCTATGGGGGCTGCAACATTGAAAACGCGGCCTTTGGTCCCAGCTGCTGCGCGGAGCGGACCGCGTTTTTTAAGGCTGTCAGCGAAGGAAAACGGGAATTTTCTGCCATTGCCATCGTGGGAGGACCGGCCGGGAAGGAGCCGGAGGATTTCTGCCCGCCCTGCGGCGTCTGCCGCCAGGTGATGATGGAATTCTGTGATCCGGAGCGCTTCCGGATCGTTCTGGGGAAGGGGGATCTTTCCTTCCGGGAGTATACCCTGAAGGAGCTTCTGCCCCTGGGCTTTGCCGGAGACGGCGTAGAAAGAAAGGAATAGAAGAATATGACGTACAGGGAAATCTTATCCAGAGTGGATCATACGCTTTTAAAGCAGGGGGCCACCTGGGAGCAGATAGAGGCTGTCTGCGATGACGGCCTCCGGTTTGGGACTGCGTCGGTCTGCATCCCTCCGTCCTTTGTGAAGCAGGCCGCAGAGTATTTAAAGGGACGGCTTCCCGTATGCACAGTCATCGGCTTCCCCAACGGCTATAACACCACGGCGGTCAAGGTATATGAGACCGCAGAGGCTGTGGGAAACGGGGCGGATGAGATCGACATGGTGGTGAACCTGGGCTGGGTGAAGGAGGGCCGGTACGACCGGGTCCTGGAAGAGATCAACGCGGTCAAAAAAGCCTGCGCCGGCCGCCTTTTAAAGGTGATCATCGAGACGTGTCTTTTAACAGAAGAAGAAAAGACAGAGCTTTGCAGGACTGTCACCAGGTCCGATGCAGAATTTATAAAGACCTCCACGGGCTTTTCCGCCGGCGGCGCCACCTTTGCGGATGTGGAGCTGATGAAGGCACAGATGGGGGAGGGAAAGCAGATCAAGGCCGCAGGAGGCATCAGCGGCTTCCATGACGCTGAAATATTTATCCGTCTGGGAGCGGACCGCCTGGGGACCAGCAGACTGGCAGAGCAGGCAAAAAAGAAAGAGGTAGAACTGGATGAAGAAGTATAAAAGAATATTTACCATCGTCATCGATTCCCTGGGGATCGGTGCCATGGAGGACTCCGAACAGTTTGGAGATAAAGGGGTCAATACCCTGGGTCATATTGCAGAGCGGATGGAGGATTTTCAGATCCCCAATTTAAGGAAGCTGGGGATCGCAAACCTTTGCAGCCTTTCCGGGCTGGCCCCGGAGGAAAAGCCCCTGGGCTACCGTATGGTCATGCGGGAGATGAGCAACGGAAAGGACACCATGACCGGCCACTGGGAAATGATGGGCATTCATACCACCAAGCCCTTTCAGACCTTTACGGATACGGGATTCCCGCCGGAGCTCATAAAAGAGCTGGAGGAGCGGACCGGCAGGACGGTCATTGGAAATAAGAGCGCCAGCGGTACAGAGATCCTGGATGAGCTGGCTGAGGAGGAGATCGCCACCGGCCACATGATCGTATATACATCGGCGGACTCTGTGCTGCAGATCTGCGGCAACGAGGAGACCTTCGGCCTGGAGGAGCTTTACCGGTGCTGCGAGATCGCCAGGGAGATCACCATGAAGGAAGAATGGCGCGTGGGCCGGGTCATTGCGCGGCCCTATGTGGGAAAGAAAAAGGGAGAGTTCGTGCGGACCAGCAACCGCCACGATTATGCTTTAAAGCCCACAGGGACCACTGCCTTAAATATCCTGAAGGATCACGGCTATGATGTGATCTCCGTAGGAAAGATCCGGGATATCTTTGACGGAGAGGGGATCACAGAAAGCCATAAATCCAAGTCTTCGGTCCACGGCATGGAGCAGACCATTGAGCTCTGTAAAAAAGATTTTTCCGGCCTGTGCTTTGTGAATCTGGTGGATTTTGACGCCCTCTGGGGCCATCGGAGAGATCCGATTGGCTATGGAAAGGAGCTGGAGCGGTTCGACGAGAAGCTGGGAGAGCTTCTGCCTCTCCTTGGGGAGGACGACCTTCTTATGATCACCGCCGACCATGGAAATGATCCCACCTATACAGGGACCGACCATACCAGGGAAAAGGTGCCATTCCTTGCCTATTCGCCGTCCATGAAGGGCCAGGGGGAGCTGCCGGAGGCGGAGACCTTTGCAGTCATCGGGGGAACCATTCTGGATAATTTTGGACTGAAAAAGGAAGAAAATATGATCGGGGATTCCGTTCTGGAAAAACTGGTGTAGGATTTTTTCCGGGCTGCTTCCGGCGGGGGCGGCCCGGGCAGGAATGAAAAACAATGGGGAGTGGATACAAAAGCATGAATAATGACCTGACGAAAGGCTCGATCACAGGGGGACTGATCCGGTTTGCGATCCCCCTGTTTCTTGGGCAGCTGCTCCAGCAGTTTTATAATATGGCGGATGCCTGGGTCGTTGGAAATTTTGCCAGCAACGACGCCTTTGCGGCCGTCAGCTCCGGAGGCCATCTGACGTTTCTGATCATCGGTCTCTTTAATGGCATCGCTGTGGGAGGCGGCGTAGTGATCTCCCGGTATTTTGGCGCGAAAAACAGAGAGGGGGTCCAGAAGGCCATCCATGCCAACTTCCTGTTCGGGATCTGGTCCTCGGTCATCGCCACGGCGGCGGGACTTATCTTTATTCCCTCTGTCCTGCGGATGATGAATACGCCGGACAGCGTGATGCCCCATTCCCTGGTATATTTCAGGATCTACTTTGCGGGCGTGTTCACGGTGATCCTGTATAACGTCTGTATGTCGGTGATGCGGGCCCTGGGAGACAGCCTCCATCCCCTTTATTATCTGATCGTGTCCTCCCTGGTGAACGTTGCCCTGGACCTGCTTTTTGTGGCCGGCTTCCAGTGGGGCGTGGGCGGCGCGGCTTTTGCCACGGTCGTTGCCCAGGGCTTAAGCGTGGTCCTGTGCCTGATCCGCATGAGCCGGGAAAAGGACGAATCCCTGCGGCTGGATATAAAAAAGCTGAAGCTCAATAAAGATATGATGGCCCAGGTGATCCGCCAGGGACTTCCCACGGGCATCCAGAACTCGGTGGTCAGCGTGGGAAATCTGGTGATCCAGACCAACATCAACGCCTTCGGGGCCTTTGCCATGTCGGGGGTGGGAGCCCATTCCAAGATCGAGGGGATCGTATTCCTTCCTATCATGAGCATGTCCATGGCCCTGCCCACCTTCGTGAGCCAGAACATCGGCGCAGGGGAGTATGAGCGGGCGAAAAAAGGCGCTGCCGTGGGTACCATTTCCAGCATGATACTGGCCGAGCTGGTGGGGATCCTCTATTTTATGTGGGCTCCCTATGCGATGAGGATCTTTGTAAACGCTCCGGAGGCTATTGAATTTGGTGTCATCCACTGCCGTACTACGGCGCTGTTTTTCTTCCTCTTGGCCTTTTCCCACTGTGCGGCGGGAGTTATGAGGGGCTGTGGGAAATCCTTTATGCCCATGGCGGCTATGCTGGCCTTCTGGTGCGGCGTCCGGATCCTTTACGTTTCCATCGCCATCCAGATCGTTCCTGTGTTCCAGACCATTTCCTGGGCGTATCCGCTGACCTGGTTCTTAAGCTCCGTAGCCTTTTTCGTGTCCCTGGTGCGCATGGACTGGAAAAAGCTGTGATGGAAGAGCGGAAGAAAGAAACGATACCCTCCGTGTACAGGGGAGCATGACTTCTGTACACGGGGGCTTCGCCTCCTGCGGGAGAGGGGCCTGCGCGGGCCTGGGAGACCGGCCTGCGGGCGGCTGAAAAGCAGAAAAATAAAAATGAAGAAAAAAATTAAAAAAGTGTTGACATTTTTCCTTTTATCAGTTATACTGTCAAAGTCGCAAGTGAGTAACAGCTCACAGGACGAAATGGGGTCTTAGCTCAGCTGGGAGAGCATCTGCCTTACAAGCAGAGGGTCATAGGTTCGAGCCCTATAGGCCCCATTCCATAAGAGAAATCTTATGAACAATTTCATATGGCGGAATAGCTCAGTTGGCTAGAGCATACGGTTCATACCCGTAGTGTCGAGAGTTCGAATCTCCCTTCCGCTATGAAAAACGCTTACCATCTGGTAAGCGCTTTTTAATGCGGTTTTGCAGTTATTTTGCGGAACAGCCTGCGGTACGCAGACAGCATTAAGAGCATTTTTCCCGCCGGCAATACCGCCAGAAAGGGATATAAAGAAAACAGGAACCAGAAAAAAAGGATCGTACTGACGGCGGCCTGCGGGATGCACAGGCAGAAGAAGGGTTTTTTTGCGGTTCTGGTAAGGAGCACATCGGCTTCCTGGAAAAACCAGATGCCATGTATAAATATTTTCTTATATCCAATGGTCCAGCTGCATCCGTTATAGGCGATCCATGCGTACAGCAGCAGGTCTGCAGCCATGGACAGCCCCGCAGATCCAGCCGGGATCTGCCGCTTCAGATAAAGAGCAGCCAGGATCTCGGCTGCACTGAACAGGCCGGGAAGAAGAATAGGGATAATTTTTTTCATGCAATTCCCCCTTTTTGCTTTCAGAGTGCAGACAGCTTGTGGTTTCCATGCTTTTGTTAAAAAGATCATACCACAAAAAAGGGATAAAAAACAACATATCCATGGTTAAAATATTAAAAACACGGATCGCTATGCCTGCGCCATAAATATAAAGAGGATTGAGCCTGCAATAAGAAAATAAAGGCTGAGAAACCTGAACGGCCGGAGACAGACCAGAAGGTTTCTGGAAAGTATGAAAATATTATCCATATTTGTATTGACCGCGGACCAAAAATTCTCTATAATCGAATTAATAAAAATTCATCCAGGAGGAGACAGAATATGCCAAGAGGAGTAAAAAAATCCACAGCAGATAAGCTGCGCCAGGAATTAGAAAAGATCAGGAAAAGCATTTCGGACCACGAAGAAAAGATCGCGGCTTTAAAGGAAAAAGAGAAGGAAGTACTGGATCAGATCCATGATGCGGAGATGGAGTCCATCCGTCAGACCATGGAGGAAAAGGGTCTGGACGTGGATGCGCTGAAGAAGATCCTGGACTGCTACGAAGCAGACTGCTCGAAGGATGAGGCAAACTAAACAGACGGAAAAGGAAGCCGGTACAGGCCGGCGCTCTGAACCGCAGATAAGGCTGGTGCTGGGGATGACCTCCGGCGCCAGTTTTTTTCGGCACAGACCCGCAAAGGAGGACCTGAATTGAAGTCAGATCATGAAAAGCGAAGGCGGCTGGCTTACGTTGCCCGCCGGTATTATTTAGACGATCAGAAGCAGAGCGATATTGCCGCGGAGCTGGGGATTTCCCGGCCCATGGTCAGCCGTCTTCTTACGGAGGCGAGACAGCTGGGGGTGGTGGAGATCACCGTCCATGATCCGGAGGTGAAGGCCGCCAGCCTTCTGGAGCGGCTGCGTGCCGGAAGCTCCATAAAGGACGGGATCCTTGTGGAGGATGGAGCCGGCGACGCATTCACCAACCAGCTTCTTTCCCAGGGGGCGGTGGAGCTTCTGGAGCAGCTGCAGAGCCGCCGTCTGGGTGTGGGCTGGGGCCATCTGATCGGCCAGCTGGTGACGTGGCTGGAAAAAAATCCCCGGCATGGCAGCTCCGTCACCGATATCTGTCCGCTGGTGGGGAATGCCAGCATTCCTGCCCGCAACTACCAGTCCAACGAAAATGTCCGCCTTATGGCCCAGCAGCTGGGAGCCTCCCCGCATTTTCTCTACCTGCCCGCCCTGCCGGAAAGCCTGGAGGAGAAACAGATCCTCTGCTCCACGGAAATCTACCGGCAGATCCATGAGGAATGGGAGCGGATCGACACCGCCCTGGTGAACATCGGCGACTATCCCTCCAGTCCGGACTTTGCCTCCCTGGTGCGCTACGGCGGCCTTCTCCAGGAGCACCATGCCTGCGGCCGGATGCTTGTCTACTATTTTAATGAAGACGGAACCGTGATCCAGTCGGACCAGGATTTTGCCATCCAGGTGCCCCTGGAAACCTTAAAACAGTGTCCCAACATCATCGGCGTCTGCTCTGCCAATACCAGCTCCAAGGCGGTGAAAGGAGCCTTAAAGTCCGGCATTCTGACCCACATCGTGGCCCGGTCCTCCCTCATCCACTCCATTTTGGAATAATAGTTACATATGTAACCTCTCGAGTATATTTTATATCCTTGAGAGGTTTTACTTTTGTGCAATATGCATAATAATATTCCTGGTTTTATATGGGATACATAGAATTTACCGCCGGATCTTTCATGGATATTGATTTACAAAAGCCTGCATGCTATGATTATGAACATAAGTAACAAATATGCGCTGGAATACGGATAAGGAGGTAACATTTGTGAAAAAAGAGGAGTTTGCGGACCGGCTGTCCTGCGCCTGTGCTTCAGTGATTTCGGCGGAACAGGAGCTGACCGAGATCGATTCACATTTCGGCGACGCCGATCATGGCCTCACCATGAAAAAAATTGCCGGAGCCATTGATTCCGCCGTGAAGGGATCGGACGGAGGCATCAAAGAAATGCTGGACGATGCGGCCATGGCCGTGATGGTGTTAAACGGAGGCAGCGCCGTTCCCCTCTGGAACGCATGGCTGGACGGAATGCAGGAAGGGGCTCCGGAGGGAGATGAGATCGATGTTCCTGGCATCAAGGCGGTCTTTAAACGGGCCTTTGAGGAGCTGGATGGCGTATCCGGGGCAAAGGTCGGAGACAAGACCATGATGGATGCGCTGATCCCTGCCAGCGAGGCCATAGCCGCCTATGAGGGAAGCGATGAAAATGAGCTGTTTGCCATTGCCGCCAAAGCAGCTGCGGACGGCGCCGAGTCGAGCAGGCAGTTTGTTTCCAGGTTTGGAAGGGCCAAAAGCTACGGGACCCAGACCATCGGCACTCCCGATGCGGGCGCAGTGTCCATGGCGTATTTCTTCCGCGGCCTGGCCCGGGCTTAAATGTAACGGAATCCATTAAAAACAGGAGGAACCTACTATGAAGATGAAAAAATTTATCAACGCCCCCGAGACCATCACCGACGAGGAGTTAGTGGGCCTGGGGCTTGCTTACCCGGACATCGTTGATGTGGACGGCCATCTGGTGATCAGTAAGGACTTAAAGGACGCAGACCGCGTGACCATCGTTACATACGGCGGCTCCGGTCACGAGCCGGCACAGGCCGGCTTTGTTGGAAAAGGAATGCTGGATGTGCAGGCGGTGGGCGATATTTTTGCGGCCCCCAACCCGAAGCTGGTATTTGACGCCATGAAACTGGCTGACAAAGGCCACGGCGTTCTGCTGCTGACGCTCAACTACGCAGGCGACCAGCTGGCCGGAAAGCAGGCCATGAAGCTGGCCCAGAAGGCAGGCCTAAACGTCCGCCAGGTGGTCACAGGCGAGGAGATCCAGTTTGACCCCAACGGCGAGGACAATAAACGGGGACTGGCAGGGGCTGTTGCTCTTTACCATATTGCCGCAGCCGCGGCCAGAGAGGGAAAGAGCCTTGACGAGGTGGCTGAGATCGCAGAGCGCTACGCGAAGAACATGGCCTCCATCACCGTGAAATCCACCGACGCCACCCATCCGCAGAACGGGATGTCCTTCGGCGACCTGGGCGAAACGGATCTGATGGAGATCGGCGCAGGCCAGCACGGCGAGGGCGGCGGAGTCCGCGTGCCCATGAAGTCCTCCAGGGAGACCGTTGCCACTGTGGCAGAGGCCCTCTGCAGGAATCTGGAGTTAAAGGCCGGCGACCGGGCCTTTGTGATGATCAACGGCTGCGGAGCCACTACCATGATGGAAATGCTGGTCCTCTTTAAGGATACGGTTGAGTTCTTAAAGGAAAGGGGCGTGGAAGTGGCTGCCAGCATGGTAGGAGAGATCTTAACGGTCCAGGAGGCCGGAGGCTTCCAGATGAACATTGCAAAGTGGGACGACGAATTTATCCGTCTCTGGAACACGCCGTGCCACACACCGGCGTACAGCAAGGAGTAAGATTATGGCAGATAATATTGGAAATAAGGCTGCGCACGATTATCATCTTGATATTCCAGCTGCGCAGGAGGGATTTTATGTGAAGGGCAGCGCCCACTGCGACTGGGGCATGAAAAACCGTCTGGGGAAGATGTTTGATCCCAGGTCCGGAAATACGGTGATGCTGGCCTTTGACCACGGCTACATCATGGGTCCCACCGCCGGTTTAGAGCGGATCGACCTGGTGATCCCGCCGCTGATCCCCCATGTAAACGTCCTGATGGGCACCAGGGGAATGATCCGTTCCTGTATCTCCCCGGCGGCTCCTGTGGCAAAATGCGTCCGGGTGACCTACGATTCCACGGTTCTTTATGACGATATGTCCAACGGCGGAGGGATCGCCTGCGACATTGAAAATGCCATCCGCATGAACGCCGACTGCATGGCCGTGCAGACCTTTATCGGTGCGCCCGGCGAAAGCCGTTCCCTGGAGCTTTTATCCCGCACCGCTGACGCCGGAGCCCGTTACGGGATCCCGACCCTGGGGGTGGTTGCCGTTGGAAAACAGATGGAGAGGACTGAAAAGTTTTTCCTTTTAGCCACCCGCGTGCTGGCGGAAAACGGAGCCAATATCGTAAAGAGCTACTACTGCGACGGCTTTGAACGCGTGGCTGCCGCATGCCCGGTCCCCATCGTCATCGCCGGAGGAAAGAAGCTTCCGGAGCTGGAGGCCCTGGAGATGGCTTACAGGGCGATCCAGGAAGGCGCCCATGGCGTGGATATGGGAAGAAATATCTTCCAGTCCGACTGTCCGGCCGGTATGGCCCAGGCCATCGGCAAGGTGGTCCATGAGGGGTATACCCCTAAGCAGGCCTTTGAGGTTTACGAAACGGTGAAAAACCAGTAACATTTTTATCTGTGCGGTGCGCCTGATAAAAAAGCCTCCGCCTGGGGGAGGATCTCCGGGGGAAGGCGGAAGCTTCACGGGAAGGCGCCTGAAGCGCAGAAATATTCATGGAAGAAACAGGAGGAACGAGCATGGCAGCTGCATATATGCACATCGGTATTCCGGTCACCAATAAAAAGCCCGGCATGGTCTACAATGAGGGGGCCAGGTTCTGGGTCAGCAGCGTGGATGACTATGATTACAAGATCGAGTATCTGAAATTTGAGGAGGGAACACCGTTCCCGGAGGTCCTTCACCGCAATCCCCATGTGGCGTATAAGGTGGACGATCTTCAGAAATACATCGATGATGCGGATTCTGTCATCTGCGGTCCCATGGACGCCAACGACAAGGGCGATCAGCTGGCCTTTGTCTGGAAGGACGGAGCGATCTTAGAGCTGTATCAGGAGGTATAAGATCCATGGCCCGGGCTTTTGGCCCGGGCCGTCAGACGAAAGGCGGGGTCCCCGGCGTCTGTCGGATGGGGGCTGAACAGAAGTCAGCGATATCTGGTTTTTGATAACCGAGTATCGCTTCTTTTGTACCCGTAAAAGCATTTTTGCAGAGGGATATATGATGCAGGGACTTAACTATATCCGTCGTTGGGATTACGATATTTCCGATACTCGCTTATCAGAGAAAAACAGACCTATTGGTCGTTGGGGGCGTATGTACAGGGATTATATGCATGTCTGTTCTTTCTGCCAAACGATAGCATATAATCTGCCTGCTGCTGTGTTTCTATGGATATCGCCTCAAATGTAGAACCTGTGAGTTGCAATAAAGCTCGGTACTTTTCTTCGTATAGCCGAACAAATTCGGTATTGAGCTGCATAATTTGCTGGTTGATAGTTTCATAACTGATAGATTTACATTTTTCTACAATTTTTTCATTAAGCGCAATCTGCTCCTGGGAGAGAGCCCGGCTGTTCTTTTTCGGCTTTCAACAGTTCAGAAGCAGTGTCTTTAAGCTGCCAGATCTGAAAGTCTGAGTACTGATTGATTTCTTTCTGACTGATGCTCACGAATTCCTCTGCAGTGGCAGCTATATTGTCAATAAGTTTTTTTAACTTTGGATAATCAACTATGTTCAAATGCGCGTTAAGAATATCATTGGCAATTTTACAATCCAGTTGATATCTTTGCAAGAGACAGATGGCTTTTGCAGAATCAGTGAATCCGGTGTCTATCATATCCTTAAGAACTCTCATTGGGTTGATATCACTTAAGGTTTGCAGAAAAATTGTCTTAAGCCGGTCCCGCTTCTCAGTTTCATTTTTAAGAAAGGAATCTCTTTGAATCTGTTTTTTTGTAAAAATGATCGTAATGGCTAATGTTGCTGCCGCAATAATTGAGCCGAGAATGGCACCATAATACTCAAGCACATCGACTCCATCCCATACGGTGATATATCCGCAATCTGCTTTATAGCATTCGTTGATGATGATTGGAATGCCAACAATAAGAAAAATGGCGGTGATGATACTAAGAATGGCTTTGATTACCTTCATAAACTTCCTCTTTCAGAAAAAGACATTAACACATGTAATGTTTTATACTATAGCAGCAGTTGCCTCAAAACCGTAATGATCGATATATATTCGATTTCCTTTGCATAGGCAAACTGTCTGCGGTATTTGTTCCACATAATCTGAAGTTCCGGATTTTCTTCGATGTCGTGAAGAATAGCGGGAACATCTGCGATCCGCTGAGTGGTGCCGCGATGGTCTGCGGTTGCTCTCAGTGCCTCTGCAAACACAGCTTTATCAAATTTCTGTGTTGTCGTCAGTATGTAAGCATCGTAAAAATCTCTTGGACGGGTATTGAATACGCCGCGCCGCAAAATGGTTTCCACCTTTTCTGCCATAACAGTTTCGATGTTATATGCCCACAGTTCGTATGATTGCCCATCATCAAAAATTTCAAAAAAGTTGTACTGGACTGCATGGGGCGTGATCGCGTCGCCGGCGGATACATCAATGCTGAGCGGAGTCAGAAGAGTATCCAGCTTTGCATTCAGCATGACACGGTATCCGCCATAAATATCATCTTCACGGATGGGAGAAATAGTTCTGATTTCAAATACAACGCCATCATCAAATGCAATATCACAAATATCTTCCAATGCACTGCGGATTGCTTCTGGTGTAAGGGGCAGATTTTTGAGAGTGGTATCCATATCCATGGTTGCGCGGTTGTCCAATCCAACAATCGCAGCCACCAGCATACCGCCCTTTAATACAAACTTTTCTTTGTAGTCGGAAGCGGAAAGACGGACGAGCAGACGCTCAAACATATAGTTTTGCAAAATGACCTGTGCAGGGATATTCTTCTGTCTGGCGATATTGCGGATTCTCGCTTTCAGACTCATTGCTTTACTCATAGAAGCACCTCCAAATATTGACGCAGGACGTTGGATACCCGCATTTTTTTTGCGTAAGAGTTTAATTTGTTCAAATCTTTTTTTGGGGTTGCCGCATACAGCTTTAATGCCGCGAGGAAAGTTTCTGTTCCCAATTTGTTCCGGCTGCGGATCACATCACAAATTGTGCGTTCAAGATCGTATGCGGGAACATCATTTCCTGCGGGTGTTCTCAGAGTTGTTTTTCCAAGTTCAAACAAATCAGGCTTGATGTAATATACCTTGCATTCAGATTTAATTGCAGCGGATGGGATACAGCCGGAGGGTGCAGTGATCGTATGTTCAAACGGTGTGCGGTCAGAAATTCCATGAAGGTAGAGCGCAGTTTCGTGAGAAAAAATTACTTTTTTAGAGCGATTGCTGATCGCCAGTAGCTCATCCTGCATATCATCCGGAAGGATATACTGTCCTTTTACAATGCGATGGATCTTATCTTCTTTACACAATTTATAAAGCATTGCTTTGGAGATGCCATGCTGTGCTGCTATCTTGGTTTCGATAATTCCTCCATGCGATTTTGCAATAGCGGCGAGTTCAGTTATGTAATCCATACATTCACCTCAATTATAACAACCTAATAATATTATGCACATAATTATGATGTAAGTCAATACAATTAAATGCACATTCAAAAAATATTTACAATTAAATTATGACAAAAGTAAACATCGATTTTAAATGAAACATTTACCATACCCCAAAAATCAAACAAGGGAAAAGGCACGAACCGTAAAAAGCCAGTGCCATATCATAGGAAAACGTGCTCTGGCGGTTTTGGCATCGGGGAATGGGGATGGATGCATACTTGTATTGTATGGCCGGGAGAATTATAATGGAAAGGCCAGAGGCGCGGGCCGGATCAGAGGATGATGGCCGCGGGAAGCATCGTCTGGCAGAGAAGCCGGCGGATGGCCGGACAAAACAGGGAAAGGAATTTTGCCATGAACCGGATTTTGATCATAGATGATGACAGGGAGCTGTGCGTTCTGATCAAACGCAGCGTATTATCCGAAAATATAGAAGCCGATTTCTGCAATACCGGAAAGGCCGGCCTTTTGAAATTAAGGGAAAGGGAGTACCAGCTTGTGATACTGGATGTGATGATGCCGGGCATGGACGGCTTTGAGACCCTGGAGGAGATCCGGAAGGAAAGCAGCCTTCCGATCCTGATGTTCACATCGAGGAATGACAGTATCTCAAAGGTGCGGGGGCTGCGGGCCGGAGCGGACGATTATCTGACAAAGCCCTTTGATATGGAGGAGCTGATCGCCCGTATCGTTTCGCTGATCCGCCGTTATACCCGCTTTAACCAGCCGGATGGGACCGTGCAGAAGCTTGTATTTGACGGACTGGAGATCGACCCGGAAGCCCGTCTGGTCACTGCGGAAAACGGTACCTTTGAACTTCCCCCGAAGGAATTTGACCTGCTGTTATACTGTGCAAAAAATCAGGGGAAGATCCTGACCAAGAAGCAGATCTATGAAAATGTCTGGGGAGACGAATATTTCTATGACGACAGCAATATCATGGCGGTCATCAGCCGGCTCCGCAAAAAACTGGAGGCCGCTCCTTCAAGCCCAAAGTATATCCAGACCATCAAAGGGATCGGCTACCGCTTTAATAAGGAGGTATAGCTGGTATGGGGATCCTTGTTTTTCTGTCCATTATGACCGCGGCTCTGGCGGTCCTGTTCTCCTGGTACCGTATCCGGCGGGTGAAAGAGCAGATCGCGGAGATCGCAGACGCTCTGGCTGATGTGAAAAACGGAAATGGCGGCCGCCGGATCCTGTCCGCAGCAAATGAGCTGGCAGCCCCCATTGCCTATGAGATCAATGAGATCGTTGTGTCCTATGAACGCAGGCTTTCTGCGGTGCGGCAGGCAGAGGAGGCAAACCGTCAGCTTATGACCAGCCTTTCCCATGATGTCCGGACACCCCTTACAACACTCATCGGATATCTTGATGCCGCCCACAAAGGACTTGTTGCGGGCAGGGACCGGGATGAATATATCGAAACGGCCCGCCGGAAGGCCCATGATCTGAAAGAATATATTGACGTTCTCTTTGACTGGTTCAGGTTGAATTCCAATGAGTTTGCCATGGAGATCCATCCCACTGAAGCGGCAGAGCTCACAAGAAATATCCTGATCGACTGGGTCCCGGTCTTTGAGGATAAGGAGATCGGTTATGACATTGACATTCCCGAGCGTCCGGTCCGGGTAAGGCTCGACGCAGACGGATATATGAGGATCATAAACAACCTCATCCAGAATGCGGTCGCCCACAGCGGCGGGGATGAAATCAAGATCGCTCTGTCAGAGCAGGGGGGTGCCATGAAGCTTCTTGTGGCGGACAATGGCGTGGGGATCGGGAAGGAAGATCTGAAGCATATTTTTGAACGGCTGTATAAGTGTGATAAGGGCCGGTCCCAGAAGGGCAGCGGGCTGGGCCTTTCCATTGTCCATCAGCTTGTGGAAAAGATGGGAGGCAGCATCACTGTGGAAAGCACACCGGGAAAAGGAACAGAATTTACCCTGGTTTTCCCCCTGGATGAGTGAGCGGCCCCCTGGCATTCTGGCCGGATCTTAAACTGCAAGGTTTTTGCAAGGCTGCGGCAAGGTTCATGCAAGGATGGCGTGATAGAATCCCTTACAGAACAGGAGGTTTGCCTATGGACACAAATACCATCATTGAAACAAGAAACCTGACCAAGCAGTATGGCCCGCAAAAGAGCGTGGCTGACTTAAGTATCCATGTGAAGCGCGGGAGGATCTATGGTCTGCTGGGGAGGAACGGGGCCGGAAAAACGACCACCATGAAAATGCTGCTGGGACTGACGAAGCCCACGTCCGGCGAGGTGCGGATCTGGGGAAATCCTTTGCAGGGGAATGAAAAGAAGATCCTGCCCCGCATCGGCAGCCTGATCGAGTCCCCCGGCTTTTATCCCAATCTGACCGCTGCGGAAAATCTGCGTATCTTTGCCATTCTGCGGGGCGTGCCAAACGGTCATGCCATCAGGGATGCCCTGGATCTGGTGGGGCTGCCTTATAAAGACAAAAAGCTCTTTTCACAGTATTCCCTTGGCATGAAGCAGCGGCTTGCCATTGCCCTTGCCATTATGCACGATCCGGAGCTTCTGATCCTGGATGAGCCCATCAATGGGCTTGATCCCATCGGCATTGCAGAGGTGCGTTCCTTTATCCGGGAGCTCTGTGATACAGGAGGGAAGACCATTCTGATCTCCAGCCATATCCTTTCGGAAATTTCCCTGCTGGCGGACGATATTGGGATCATTGACCACGGCACACTGCTGGAAGAGGAAAGCCTTGCCAGACTGGAGCAGAAAAGCGGCAGGCATGTCCGTTTTACGCTTTCCGACACCGCCCAGGCCGCAAGGATCCTGGAGTGCAGCTTCCATGAAACCCGTTTCTCCATCCAGGATGACCACAGGCTGCAGCTCCACAATCTTGATCTGCCGGTCGGAAAAGTTGTAACTGCCTTTGTGGAAAACGGACTGGAGGTATCGGAGGCCCATACCTGTGAAGAAAGCCTGGAGGATTATTTCAGGCGTGTGACGGGAGGCGAGGGGATTGCTTAGACTGATGGAGTGTGAATTTCTGAAGCTGAAACGCAGGCCTCTGGTCTTTATTTCTCTGGTGCTTTCCGTTTTCATGCCGTTGGCGTACGTTTTTTTCCTGTCAGATGTGAATACGGATGTGGATGCTGTAAATGGAGTGATGTCCAGCCTGTTCCAGCTCAGCGCATATCTGCTTCTGATGCCGCTTCTTGTGATCCTGGCTTCCAGCCTGCTGTTTCAGGAGCTGGACCATGATACTTTGAAAAACCTTGCGGCCATACCCGTGGACCGGACGAAGCTGGTGCTTTCCAAAATGCTGGTCCTGCTGCTGTTTGCCGTTGGCTTCATGGCGGCGGGAGGCCTGGTGAATCTTGCGGTCCTGCTGGTCCGGGGATGGGAGCCGGTTGGGTTCTGGACGCTGTTTTGGGTTGGGCTGGAAGAGGGAGTGATCATGTGGGCCGGAGCGCTTCCCTGCATTCTTCTGGTGGTCCTTCTCAATAAAAATTATATCGTGTCCGTTGTGATCACCTTTTTTTACACCATTGTGAATTATATCTTTTCCATGAACGATCTCTTTCTGACGCAGCCCTTTGGGCTGAACATCGGTACCCTGCTTCCGGGACCGCTGGCTTTCCGCTGGACCTTCCAGTTTTATGACCAGAGCCGGACCAGCGCGGAGCTGGCAGAGCTGCTGGAGCGGATCAGCCCGTATTTTCTCGGCCGCGCCCAGGTGTTCAGTGTGATCGTTGTGGAAGCTATTGTTTTTCTGACGCTGATCGCGATGGCCTTCCGGCGTCAGGAGATTTAAGGAGGTGGGATCATGTGGAATCTGTTAAGAGCAGAATTACTGAAGCTGCGCCGGTGCCAGATCCTTCTGGTGGGGCTTATGGCCCTTGGGCTCTGCCCTCTGGTACAATATGGAAGCCAGATGATCATTGAGGCGGAATACCGGGATCCGGACTATGATATCCGGACGCTTTTTGCCAATGTTGTCTGGGGCAACACCCAGATATTTCTGCCCATTTCACTGGTGATGACAGGCGCCTGGCTCATGGACAGGGAGTCTTCCCATGATACGCTGAAAAATATCATGGCGGTCCCTGTTTCTATGCCAGGGCTTCTGGGGACAAAGCTGCTTCTGACCGGCATGCTTGCAGTCCTTCTGGGAATATACAGTGCCGGCGTTACCCTGGTCACTGGACTGGTGGCCGGCCTGCCGGGACTGACTGCGGAGGTGCTTTTTCATGGCAGTACGCAGATCGTGGCGGCTGCCTTTACTACAAGTCTGGTCTGTATGCCCCTGATCCTGATCTTTGGACAGATCCGCGGGGCATATCTGGGAGGCTCCATCCTGGCGTTCTTCCTGGGATACAGCATGCTGTTCTTCAAAGGCGGCGTCCTTTCCAGCCTGTATCCGTTTTCGGCTGCGCTGGTCCTGGCGGGCTTCGATCTGAGCGGATATGCCGGGACGACCGCGGCTCCGGATCTGGGGTTTGCCGCCGCCGGGGTCGGCGTTATGGTCCTCTGGACAGGAATGCTGCTTTTGCGGTCCCGTAAGAAAAAAGAGATGCGTCCTCGCAGGCAGGCCAGTGCCAGGGGGAAGGCGAGAAGGGCTGCGCCGCTGTAAGGGGCTGCGGCCCGTGGTTTCCGGAGGCTTTTTCCGGACCTTTGGCTGTGCCGGTCCACATGTTCCAGTTTTTTCATCTTGACATACAGAACAAATGTTCGTATAATAAGAACAGAACATACGTTCTTTTTCGAAACGGGGGATGATACGGCAGACCGTACCCTCTGTGTGTGAAGCTGTGTGGGAAAGAGAGGATGGCTGGAATGGAATATCGGGCATTGGGAAATTCAAATCTGGATGATGGGACCGTCAAAGGCGACCGGAGAGAGGCTGCCTGTATGGCATGGTTTCCGGCCGGACGGGAGCTGTATCCGGTTTCTGTTAAATTTAAGGGCGACGACGGGGAGGTCATCTGCGTCAGGAACATCAATATCTCATCGTCAGAGGATATCCTGTGCAACGGGATCGCTTCAAAGCAGTTTTTATGCAATGCGGTCATCGGCGGCCTGGTCCAGGATTTTGCCCTGATCTTTTATGCCAGGCCGTCCCGGTGGGAGATCGTATTCCGCCCAAGGCAGTAGGGGGGCGGAAGCCCTGCTTTTACCAGGATTTTTCACAGAGCATTCACGAAATCCATGAAAAATAAAATTATTGTTGACATTTTATTCCAAACATGGTATCCTAATGTTCGTTGAGCAAAGCGTGGCGGAATAGCTCAGTTGGCTAGAGCATACGGTTCATACCCGTAGTGTCGAGAGTTCGAATCTCCCTTCCGCTACTAAAATGGGATCCTGAATACAGGGTCCCTTTTTTATAGAAATTTTCTTATCTTTTTTCCGTATTCTGTGGTATACTAAATATAATTTCGTTGTATATTATATGATTTATGTAATACCAGCAGGATAAAACGGAGGGTTCCATGTATCAGTTTATCGTAAATCCCAGTGCAGGAACTGGTAAGGGGTATCGCATATGGAAAAGGCTGGAGAAGCAGCTGGAAAATGAAGGACGGGAATACCGGGTGTTTTTTACGGAAAACCGGGGAGATGCGGCTGAGATCGCCAGGGCGCTGACCGCCGATAAAAATGAACCGAAGACGATCATTATCGTAGGCGGAGAGGGGACGTATAACGAAGTTTTAAACGGAGTGTCCTTTAAAGGGATGGTGACCCTGGGCTACGTCCCGGCAGGATTCCGGAACGCCCTTTCCCGGAGGAGCCGGCCGCACAGTAAGGTAAGGGTCCAGTGCAGGCGCGTCCTCCATCCGCAATATTATGAACTGCTGGATTATGGCGTTGTGACCTGCGGGGAGGATGAGATCTTTAACCGGAGGTTTGCCGGAAGGTGCGGCGTGGGACTGGATGCGGCCGTCTGCCATAACCTGCTGTGCTGTCCCGTCCGCAGCCAGATGAACCGGCTTCATATGACCGGAATGCTGAAGGTGGTACTGGCGTTAAAGCAGCTGGCGCTGGCGCGTCCGGTGCGGGGGCATCTGCTCCTGGACGGCGTAAGGAAGGTGGAATTCAATTATATCTACTTTATCACGATCCGGATGGGGCAGGAGAAAAAGAAGAGGCCAAGACGCGGACAGGAGGTGCCGGAGGACAGCGGGAAGATGACGGTCTACGTGGCCAACAGCTCTCTGAAGCGGAGGATGTTCGGGCCGGTCCTGGACGTGATCGCAGGGGTAAGAAAGAAAGAGCGCGGTGTCAGGAGCTTTGAATGCAGCGAGGTGGCGGTCCATCTGGAGCGGCCCCTGGCGGTCCATGTGGACGGGGAAAGCTGTATGTGCCAGCAGGATATGCAGATCCGGTGCATCCCCAGGAAGATCCGGATGATCAGCGCTTAGAATAAATATCAATGGCAAAGGAGAATGAGTATGAGGATCGGTCAGGGATACGATGTACACCGGCTGACGGAAGGCAGGAAGCTGATTCTGGGGGGTGTGGACATTCCCTATGAAAAAGGGCTTCTGGGTCATTCAGATGCAGACGTACTGCTGCACGCCATTATGGATGCGCTCCTGGGAGCGGCTGCCCTGGGAGATATCGGGCAGCATTTCCCGGATTCCGACGAGGCGTATAAGGGGATCTCCAGCCTTTCCCTTTTAAAACGGGTGGGAGAGATCCTGGCGGAAAACGGGTTCCTCATTGAGAATATCGATTCAACGGTGATCGCCCAGAAGCCGAAGCTTCTGCCGTACCGGCCGGGGATGATGGAGAATATCGCAGACGCCCTGGGGCTGGAGAGAGACCGGGTCAGCGTTAAGGCTACCACAGAGGAGGGGCTGGGCTTTACGGGAAACGGCGAGGGGATCGCGGCCCAGGCCGTGTGCCTGCTCTCCACGGTGGCAGATTACGATCCGGGGGACCGGATGGATGCGGGAGGCTGTACGGGCTGTCCCGGCTGTCAGAAAGAATAAAAAAGAGGAGAAGACCATGAAAATCTATAATACCCTTTCCAGAAGAAAAGAAGAGTTCGTTCCGGTGGAGCCGGGAAAAGTAAAAATGTATGTCTGCGGTCCCACGGTCTATAACCTGATCCATATCGGAAACGCCCGTCCCATGATCGTATTCGATACGGTCCGCAGATATTTTGAGTATAAGGGCTATGAGGTGAATTTTGTGTCCAACTTTACTGACGTGGACGACAAGATCATTAAAAAGTCCATCGAGGAGGGTGTGGACGCAGATACGGTCTCCAAGCGGTATATTGCCGAATGCAGAAAGGATATGGAGGCAATGAATATCATGCCCGCCACAAAGAATCCCCTGGCCACAGAGGAGATCGGCGGTATGCTGGATATGATCCGCACCCTGATCGAAAAGGGCTATGCTTACGCGGCGGCAGACGGCACCGTTTATTACCGGGTGAGAAAATTCAAGGATTACGGAAAGCTGTCCCATAAAAACCTGGACGATCTCCAGTCCGGCTTCCGTGAGATCAAGGTCACTGGTGAAGAGGGCAAAGAGGATCCCAACGATTTCGTACTCTGGAAGCCCAAAAAGGAAGGAGAGCCCTTCTGGGAGTCCCCCTGGTGCCAGGGCCGTCCCGGCTGGCATATTGAGTGCTCGGTCATGGCCAAGAGATACCTGGGTGACGAGATCGACATCCATGCCGGCGGCGAGGATCTGATCTTCCCCCACCACGAAAATGAGATCGCCCAGAGTGAGGCGGCCAACGGTGTGACCTTTGCCAGATACTGGATGCACAACGGCTTTCTGAACATTGATAATAAGAAGATGTCCAAATCCCTGGGCAATTTCTTTACAGTACGGGAGATCGGAGAAAAATATGATCTCCAGGTGCTCCGTTTCTTTATGCTGAGCGCCCATTACAGAAGCCCGCTGAATTTCAGCGCGGAGCTGATGGAGGCGTCGAAAAACGGCCTGGACCGTATCCTTACAGGCGTTGAGAAGCTGAAGGAGCTGGAGGAAAAGGCGGCTGCCGGAACCATGAGCGCCGCAGAACTGGAAAACCAGAAAAAGGCCATGGAGCTGGTGGAAAAATACGAAGCGGCCATGGAGGACGATTTCAATACGGCCGACGCCGTATCCGCAGTCTTCGAGCTGGTAAAGCTCAGCAACTCCACTGCATCTGCGGAAAGCACCGGCGCATATGTGGGCTGGATGAAGGAGACCATTGAACGGCTCTGCGGCGTTCTTGGGATCATCACAGAGAAAAAGGAAGAGATCCTGGATTCTGAGATCGAGGATATGATCGCCCAGAGGCAGGCTGCCAGAAAGGCAAAGGATTTTGCCCTGGCCGACCAGATCCGCGGAAAGCTCCTGGATATGGGGATCATCCTGGAGGATACCAGAGAGGGAGTAAAATGGAAACGGGCGTAAACTCTTTTTCCCGGTTTAAGGAAGCGTTCCGGCTGAAGGAGGCGGATGCTTCCCAGTATTCGCCGCTGGTGCTGGCCTATATCGGAGATGCGGTCTATGAGATCATGATCCGCACCAAGGTGGTCAACGACGGCAACGTCCAGGTGAACAAGCTCCATAAGCATACGGCGGGGCTTGTGAAGGCGTCGGCCCAGATGGAGCTTCTGCTGGCTGTGTGGGAGGAGCTGACCGAAGAGGAAAAGACGGTCTGCCGCCGGGGGAGGAACGCCAAATCCGGCTCCATGGCTAAAAATGCCACCATGAAGGAATACCGCATGGCCACAGGCTTTGAGGCCCTGGTGGGATATCTTTATCTGGCGGAGCGGTTTGACCGGCTCACAGAGGTGGTGAGCCTGGGACTTGAAAAAATCGGAGAACTGAAAGAGGAAGACGGAAGATGAGATATGAAGAACTGACCATAGAAGGCCGCAACGCGGTCCTGGAGGCATTCCGGGCAGGAAAGCCCATTGACCGCCTGTTTATCCTGGACGGATGCCAGGACGGGCCTGTAAAGAGCATTTTGCGGGAAGCAAAAAAACACGATACCATCATCACCTTTGTGCCCAAAGAGCGGCTGGACCAGATGTCTGACACGGGCCACCACCAGGGGGTCATCGCTTATGGAGCAGCCTATGAATATGCAGAGGTGGAGGATATGTTAAAGGCTGCCGAGGAAAAAGGAGAGCCGCCGTTTCTGATCCTTCTGGACGGCATTGAGGACCCCCATAACCTGGGTGCCATCATCCGTACTGCCAATTTGGCAGGGGCCCACGGCGTCATCATTCCCAAACGCCGCGCCTCCGGCCTTACGGCAACGGTGGCCAGAACATCGGCCGGGGCGCTGAATTATACGCCGGTGGCAAAGGTGACCAATCTGGCGGCCACCATCGAGGATCTGAAAAAACGCGGCCTGTGGTTCGTCTGCGCCGATATGGGCGGGGATGTGATGTACCGGGTGAACCTTACGGGCCCCATCGGCCTGGTGGTGGGCAACGAGGGCGACGGAGTCAGCCGGCTGGTCCGGGAGAAATGCGATATGACGGCCTCCATCCCCATGCAGGGGCAGATCGATTCCTTAAACGCGTCTGTGGCCGCCGGTGTGCTGGCTTATGAGATCGTGAGACAGAGGATGGGAAAAAAATAAGAAACAGAGAGGGCGGGTACGGTCTGATGTACCCGCCTGTTTTGTGCCATGGGCCTGGAAGCTCAGCTTTCCAGGGTATATACCCGGTACAGATTGGACCAGGGATTTCCGATGATGTAGGACGTATAGACCCGGCCGGGCCGCACGTTGATGCCAAAGCTCATGATCGGGTCGTTTACCATACAGGCGGAGCAGCCGCCGGTAATGGCCGTCAGGAGGATCACTGGAAGCTCTGCAAAGCCTGTAAGGGACGCCTGGGAGGCGGTGACGAAAAATGTATAGTTTCCGGCTGCCGTCTGCTTAAAGGTGGTCACCTCTTTAAAGCCCACGCCGCCGAAGACGATCTGGTTATTAAAGGTGCGTACGTCGTAATTGGAGCCGCTGTAAGACATATTGGCCACCCGGAGGCAGCCGTAGCCTGCCGGGATATTGGTGCAGCCCATGTCGGAGACACGGGACAGGGTGATGCCTCCCGGCGTGTCAAGGAGCACCATGGTCACCTTTTCCCCGGAAATGAAGGATAGGGTCCTCCGGTACAGGGCCGGGCCGTTGGTACGGCGCACAGTGACGGTATGGAAGCCGTCGGACACCTGGATGTAGGAGGATACAGTGGCGAAGGTGGAACCGGAAAAAATATTCCTTCCGTCGATCCATACGTCCAGATCCTGGCCGTTGGTGGAGGCGTTTAAGAAACGGACCTGGCTGGAATAGGGAGAGGACGGAGGGAAGGGAAAGACCGGAGGCACCGGCCACGGAAACGTATTTCCCGGCCAGACAGGCTCACCGCCCGGAGGCGCCACAGGCGTGGTGGGGACGCCGGCCAGGTTATTGTCCGGCCAGACAGGCTCGCCGCCCGGAGGCGCCACGGGCGTGGTGGGGACGCCGGCCAGGTCATTGTCCGGCCAGACAGGCTCACCGCCTGGAGGCGCCACGGGCGTGGTGGGGACGCCGGCCAGGTCATTGTCCGGCCAGACAGGCTCACCGCCTGGAGGCGCCACAGGCGTGGTAGGAACACCGGAAATATCCGGCCATGCCGCTGCTGCGCCGGCATTCGTTTCTTCCGGGGCGGTTCCGGCCCCTTCTCTGGGAGTTCTGATCTCGTTGTTTTCTGGCATGAAAAAACCTCTGTGTTTTTTAATTTAAGATATGTAAAAAAAATTTTAAAGTTCCTGTTGACAAATCCGTAGACGTATGTTATTATAACTGAGGCTTAAGAAAACAACCCGCTGCTATAGCACAGTCGGTAGTGCGCATCCTTGGTAAGGATGAGGTCACCAGTTCGATTCTGGTTAGCAGCTCTCTTTAAAAGCCGTAAAAGCTTTCCGATCCGTCGGAAAGCTTTTTTTGTCGGGATCCGACACCGGCAGCACAAAAATAAAAGGAAAGAGGAAGGTACAATGAAGAAATCCTATGAAATGGACATGTGCAGCGGACCAGTCCTGGGAAAGATCCTGATCTATTCTTTTCCCCTGATGCTGTCTGGCATCTTACAGCTTCTTTTTAACGCCGCAGACGTGATCGTCGTGGGCCGTTATGCGGGGAGCCAGTCTCTGGCGGCCGTGGGCTCCACCGGCGCTCTGATCAATCTGCTGATCAATGTGTTCATCGGCCTGTCTGTGGGAGTCAACGTGCTGGTGGCCCAGTATTACGGGGCAAAGAGAGAGCAGGACGTCAATGAGACGGTCCACACAGCCGTAGCCATCAGCCTGCTGTCCGGCGTGTTCCTGGTGGCCCTGGGACTTCTTGTGACCCGGCCTCTGCTGGAGCTGATGGGCACTCCCGACGATGTGATCGATAAATCCGCCATTTATATGAAGATCTATTTCGCTGGGATGCCGGCCACCATGCTCTATAACTTCGGAAGCGCCGTTCTGAGGGCCGTGGGCGATACCAGGCGTCCCTTATACTTCCTTACGGCGGCCGGCGTGGTGAACGTGGTCCTGAACCTGTTTTTTGTTATTTCCCTGAATATGGATGTGGCCGGCGTTGCCCTGGCCACGGTGATCTCCCAGGTGATCTCTGCGGGCCTGGTATTCTGGTGCCTGGTAAAGAGCGAGGGCGCTTTAAAGCTCAGGATCCGGGATCTGCGGATCAGTAAGGTAAAGCTTAAGAGGATCGCCAAGATCGGTCTTCCTGCCGGGATGCAGGGCGCAGTATTCTCCATCTCCAATGTGCTGATCCAGTCGTCGGTCAACTCCTTCGGCTCCATCGCCATGGCAGGAAACACGGCCTCCCAGAATATCGAGGGCTTTATCTACAATGCCATGAATGCCATCTACCAGACGAACTTAAGCTTTACCAGCCAGAACTACGGCGGCCGGAAATATAAGAGGATCGGCCGGATCACCCTCACCTGCGTCGGCGTTGTGACTGCGGTGGGGCTGGGCATGGGCCTGGCGGCCTTTGCTGCCGGTGAGAGCCTGCTGCGGATCTATTCCTCGGATCCGGAGGTGATTCAGTTCGGCTTAAAGCGTATGGCGGTGTTTGGGACCACATACTTCCTCTGCGGCATCATGGATACCATGGTGGGCAGTATCCGGGGCCTGGGAAGCTCCGTGATCCCCATGTGCGTATCCATTATCGGTGTCTGCGGCCTGAGAGTCCTTTGGATCTTCACGGTTTTCCAGTGGAGCCGGAGCCTGACGACACTGTACCTTTCCTATCCAGTGACCTGGGTGGTGACAGGGGCGGTCCACATCGCCTGCTTCCTGATGCTGAAAAGGAAGCTTCCCAAAGAGGATGGAGAGTAAAAAACACATTTTTTTCACAAATTTCCCCCTTGCCAGCAGCGGCAGGGGGGATTATAATTTCTATGATAGTTAACTAGTTAATTATTAATTGGTTAATCGACTGATGGAGGCTCTGCCGGAATAAAAGCATTCTGGTGATATGTCAAGAACCTTTTGAAAAAGATTTTGATGTGTCTTTCCGAAAAAAGGGTAACCTTAA